>JAYZHY010000200.1:0-10156 GCA_036166115.1 Pseudomonadota bacterium
GCTTCTTCAATTTCTTTTCTCTTTTTTTCATTTTCAGCACGCTGTCTTTTTATGTCCTCAAGACGTTCCTGTTCAGCCTGGATTCGTTTCTTCTCAAGCTCTTCCTCGTCTTTTTTCTTTTTTTTAATTGCCTCCTTTTTAATTCTCTCTTGCTCTTTCTTAAGATCCTCTATTTTTTTCTTTTTTGCTATTTCGATTTTTTCTTTTCTAATTTTCTCTGTTTTAATATCATCAAGTCGCTTCCTCTCTTCAGCTTGTTTTCTTTCTTGAGCAAGCTTTTTTTGTGGTGTTATTAAATTTTCTTCATTTATTATTGTTGCTTTAATCAATAAAGGTCTGGCAGGAATGTTGGCATCGGATGTATCAAAAGCAAGAATTAAAGTTAAAAAAACAGCCATGTGAAGCATGCATGCTAAAAATATTGGAATAATATTGTAGTTATCTCGCATAAATTTCAATCATCATTAAAATTATTCTGGAACAGGATAAGTTTCTAGTGGATCAGTTACAAAACCAATATCCTTTGCTCCTCCTTGCTGTAATAAAACCATAGCGCCGACGACATTACCATATGGAACGGAACGATCAGCTTTAACTAAAACCATTGTAGTGGGCTGACTATTTAATAAGGCTCTTGTTCTGGAGATTATTGATTTCGAATCTTGCGGTTTATCCTCATCGTCTCCAACATTAATAAATAAGTTACCTTGAGCGTCAACACTAAGAATTAACGGAGTAAGGCTTGATGAATCTGCAATTGGCTCTGCGCCAGCTTTTGGTAATTCAACTTTTATACCTTGGGTTAAAAGTGGTGCTGTAACCATAAATATAATTAATAAGACCAGCATTACATCTATATAAGGAACTACATTAATCTCACTAATAACTTTTCTTTTGCTTTGCACCGATTATTTACTCACTCTTAAAAAGTTCATGTCTTTGTAATATACTCGTAAATTCTTCAGAAAATCCATCATATCGAATCTCAAGACGTGTCACTTTATCTGCAAATCTATTGTACGCAACCACTGCAGGAATTGCGGCAAATAGTCCCATGGCCGTTGCTACCAAAGCCTCAGCAATACCGGGAGCGACCATAGCTAACGTCGCAGATTGGACGCCAGCTAATGCCCTGAAAGAATTCATAATGCCAATTACTGTTCCAAACAAACCAACATATGGGCTAATTGATCCAATTGATGCCAATGTTGCGAGGCTTTGTTCTAATTTATCTACTTCACGCATTTGTGCTACACGCATTGCACGTGTACATTCATCTACCATCTTATCTCTTGCAATAGATTGTTTTGTGGATAATCGATTAAAAGTCTGAAAACCTGCTTCAAAAATACCTGCCATACCTAAGCTTAAACTTTCATCTTTTTTGGCCGCTTGGTAGAGTGAATTTAAATCTCCACCTGCCCAAAAACGGGATTCAAATTTATCAGACGCCACCTTAATTCTCTTTATAAGCCTACTTTTTCTAAAGATAATACTCCATGATGCAATGGAAGCAATTAGCAACGAAAGCATCACAAATTGAACAATGAAACTTGCGTTAAGAACAAGATTGATAAAGGACATATTTGTTGTCATTATTTTTCCTTAGTTCATGTAGTACATTTATTCTAACAAATCTCGATTAACCTTTAACTGATCATTTTGAGGCTCCATACCAAAATGTAAATAGGCAGTTTTTGTTGCCACTCTTCCGCGCGATGTCCGCATCAAAAAACCTTGTTGGATTAAAAATGGTTCGATTACATCTTCAATTGTTCCTCTTTCTTCACCTAATGCCGCCGAAAGACTTTCGATTCCCACCGGCCCTCCATCAAATTTCTTTATAATTGCCAATAATAATTTTCTGTCCATTGGGTCAAAGCCATTCGGATCAACTTCGAGCATATTTAAAGCATCATTAGCGACTTTTTCCGAGATAACTCCATCCGCTTTCACTTCAGCGAAATCTCTTACTCTTCGCAATAATCGATTAACAATTCTTGGTGTTCCCCTTGATCTTTCAGAAATTTGTGTGCTGCCTCCAGCATCTAATTCCAACTCAAGTATTTTTGCAGAACGATCAGCAATTTTTGCCAATTCATTAGTTTGGTAAAAATTCAACCTCTGAACAATGCCAAACCTATCCCTAAGAGGCGAAGTTAATAATCCTGCTCTTGTGGTTGCTCCAACGAGTGTAAATGGAGGTAAATCTAATTTAATTGATCGCGCTGCAGGGCCTTCACCTATCATTATATCTAGCTGAAAATCTTCCATGGCTGGATAAAGAACTTCCTCAACAATTGCGTTCAGTCGGTGAATTTCATCAATAAAAAGAACATCGTTGGGCTCAAGGTTAGTGAGTAAAGCTGCCAAATCTCCAGGTCGTTCCAATATCGGTCCTGATGTTTGTCTTAGATTGACGTTCATTTCGTGTGCGACAATATATGCCAAGGTCGTTTTGCCCAAACCAGGTGGACCAAAAATCAATACATGATCCAGTGATTCCGTTCGCTTTCGAGCTGCTTCGATAAAAATCTCCATTTGTTCACGCATATTTTCTTGACCAATAAATTCATCTAATGTTTTTGGCCTAATCGCGCGATCGAAAGCTTTATCCTCACCACTTTGTGAGCCAGCTATTAAACGATCATGCTCAATATTTTCCATTTTAATGACCTACTCTTTTCAGGGCTTTTCGAATGATATCTTCGGACTTTTCGTTATCTACTTTTATTGAACTCATTATTTTCTTTACTTCAGATAACTTGTACCCCAGCGCCAATAATGCATCAAATGCTTCTTCTTTTGCATTGTTAGATTTAACTTTATTTGGCTCCATCGAAGCGGTACTCGTAACATCAATCAAACGATCTCGCATCTCAATAACCAATCTCTCTGCTGTTTTCTTTCCCACACCGGGAATCTTAACTAATGCATCACTGTCTTCGGTTGTCACGCATCTTTCAAAATCATGCACTGTCATAGCAGACAATATCGCTAATGCTAATTTAGCTCCAACACCATTAACTTTTAATAAAGTTCTAAAAAGAGACCTCTCATCTAAATGCTTAAACCCATAAATTATATGAGCGTCATCCCGGACTTGGAGGTGAGTAAAAAAGGAAATTTGTGAACCAATTTCTGGTAAATCTATGAATGTTGTCATCGGTGTTTCAATCTCGTAGCCTACGCCATTGCAATCAACCAATACTTGAGGTGCTTGTTTCAATAATATTACACCTTTAATTGAGCCAATCATCCATTTACCATTATTTATATAATTGTTTAAGAGAGCCTTGTAATTTCTCTTGATAACTGTAACAGAGTGCCGCAGCAATTGCGTCTGCAGCATCTTCTGCAGGACTTGCATCCAAACCTAACAGTGAGACCACCATATGCTGAACTTGCTCTTTTGAAGCAGCTCCATTTCCTACTACAGCTTTCTTTATTTCACGAGGCGCGTATTCAAAAATTTCTACCTCTGAATCAAATGAAGCACATAAAGCTGCTGCCCTGGCGTGACCTAACTTCAAAGCACTTCCTGCGCTCTTGTGCACAAATACACTTTCTATAACCATGATATTGGGATTATATTCCTTCATCAAATTTAAAACAGATTGATAAATAGTTTTCAAACGTTCAGGAAAATTACCTTCTAGACTCTTGATAATACCACTTGTTACATAAGAAGGCTGATGATTCTTTATGTCTATCAAACCAAAACCGGTTAACCTAGAACCTGGATCAATACCTAATACACGTTGATTAATTTCTTTCATATATTTTCTAAAATTTCATCAGCAATTTCTGCGTTACTGTATACCGTTTGAACATCATCTAAATCTTCAAGTGCTTCAGTTAACTTAATCATTGTTAACGCTTCACTTTCGTTTAAATTTGCGACGGTTGAACTACGCATAGTTATTTCACTTTCGTTTGGCTCGAATCCCTTCCCTTTCATATATTTAATCAAGCTTTCATAATTTGCAGAATCAACAATAAGTTCAGTTAAATCATCCATTTGAGATATGACGTCGTCTGCACCACCATCTATTGCAGCTTCCATTAATCCATTCTCATCTTGTACAGAAAAATAAGACAATACACCTAATGACTCAAATAAATAAGCAACAGAACCATCTGAACCTAAATTTCCAGAATATTTGCTAAAAGTATGCCTAACTTCAGAAACAGTTCTGTTTTTATTATCAGTTAAACAATCAACTATGACGGCTACGCCTCCAGGACCATAACCTTCATATCGAATTTCTTGATAATCGATACTGTCCAGCTCTCCTGCACCACGTTTGACGGCACGCGCAATATTATCTTTAGGCATACTTTGAGATTTTGCTTTATCCACGGCCAAACGAAGTCTTGGGTTTGCATCCAGATCCGACCCCCCTAGCTTTGATGCAATTGTTATTTCACGAATTAACTTTGAAAACAACTTCCCTCTTTTTTTGTCTTGAGCACCCTTTCTATGTTGAATATTTGCCCATTTACTGTGACCCGCCATAAATATTCCGAATGATAATTATTTGTTAATATTTGTTAAACTTATAATATCCTGTTTTTCTGAAATGATCACTTATGTAATAATATTATCTTTCATTAAACCATTAGACGATAGCTCCAATGAAACGCTTGAAAAAACCTTACAAAGATACCAAGAAATGGTTTTGGTTATTATCGATCATATATCCGGCTATTAGTTTGCCCGCTATTTATTTTCACTATAAAACAAGCAATGCATTATGGCTTTTTTATCCATTTTTTATTACGTATTTTTTGACGCCTATATTGGATACATTAATTGGCGAAGATAGCAATAATCCGCCGTTAGAAATAATTCCAAAATTAGAAAAAGAAAAATATTATCGACTATTAACATTCCTCACTATCCCAATTCATTATATTGTATTTCTAGTGTCAGCATCTTATGCGGCTATGCAGCCACTTAATTGGTGGGAATTTTTACTAGTGGCTTCATCAGCTGGTCTAGCAAGTGGTTTAGCAATTAATACAGGACAT
Organism: Pseudomonadota bacterium; assembly: GCA_036166115.1. GTDB lineage: Bacteria > Pseudomonadota > Gammaproteobacteria > Steroidobacterales > Woeseiaceae > SP4260. The sequence goes on from JAYZHY010000200.1 coordinate 5,035, forward strand.
GAACTTGGACATAAAAAAACTAAGCTGGAAAGAAATCTAGCAAAAATTGTCTTGGCAGTGCCAGCTTATGGTCATTTTTCTATTGAGCATAATCGTGGTCACCACTCACAAGTGTCAACGCCTCAAGATGCGGCTAGCGCAAAAATGGGAGAAAATATCTATGCATTTGCATGCAGAGAAATACCAGACTCATTCAAAAACGCTATCAAAATTGAAAGCAAACGTTTAAAACGTCTAAACAAATCGTTTTGGACTAAAGATAATCAAATCCTACAATCAATGAGTTTAACCTTATTACTCCAAGGTGGATTGATTGTTCTTTTCGGTTCATTGATGATCCCTTTTTTAATGATTCATAATTTGTTTGCATGGTGGCAACTCACAAGTGCTAATTATGTGGAACATTATGGATTATTGAGAAAAAAATTATCTAATGGAAAATACGAACATTGCAAGCCTCATCATTCTTGGAACAGTAACTTCTTATTAAGTAATTTGCATTTGTTTCACTTGCAACGACATTCGGATCATCACACTCATCCAACAAGGCGTTACCAGTCATTGAGAAGTTATGATGACTTGCCTTCTTTGCCTAACGGTTACTTGGGTTGTTATATATTGGCTTATATTCCTTGGCTTTGGTTTTATGTAATGGATAAACGCCTTCTTAACCTCAAACACATTAATGGTGATTTTTCTAAGATTAATATTCATCCCAAGAAAAAAGATTCACTTGCAGCAAAATACTCATAAAATTGTGTTATGAGTAAGCATATTTGCCCGGAATGCTTATATACCTATGATTCTGATCTTGGTGATGAATTCGAGGGTTACCCAGCGAATACTGCATTCGATAATTTACCTGAGGATTTCGTGTGCCCAGATTGTGGGGTAAGATCTAAAATAGATTTCAAGGTTATTGCTTCGAATTAACACCTATGTTGTCTCTTAATCGATAAAAGTTAATAATAGCTTGCAAGTAATACCTGCGTAACGCACTCAATGGAAATTTAGGTGATAAACCACTCACTAGATTGGGCAGTCCATCTAAATGAACTTTATTGGCTTTGTTTTCAGCCAACCATCTTGCGATTTGAAATCCTGTCCATGTGGATGTATTTACTCCGTTACCATGATAACCAAAGCCAAAGAACACACTCGGATCATCATCCAGTCGGCCAATAGCCGGCGTTAACCGTCGAGTAAAACAGACTAATCCATGCCATTTATATTCGATGTCAACACCACTCCAATTTGGCCATATACGTTTCATTACTTTTTCCAAATAATTGTAATTTTTCTCGGCTCCAGAAGTACTTCCAGATGAGGACCCTCTGCCGCCAAACAAAAAACGATTATCTGGCAACAAACGAAAATAATTAACCAGTTTTCTAGAATTAATTATTGGGTCCTCCGTTTGCCAATTATGAGCAGTTAATTCGTCATTAGTAAGTGGTCTGGTAGTTATTATTGAGCTTATAATTGGAAGAGATCGGGCCATAAAGCTGCCTAACAAATGCTCAGGCATAAAGCCATTCGTAGCGAAAATTACATACTTAGCTTTTACACAACCTGATCGTGTTTTTAAATAATGTTGATTATTGATCTTTGTCCAGGAAATTACTTCGCTGTCAGTATAAATGTTGGCACCATAGCGCATAGCCGCAATTGCGAGTCCATTGATATAACGCATAGGATGCAGGCCAAATGTTGGCTCTAAGGCAGTCCCGCCATATTGCTCAGTTGAATTAAAGTACTTTTCGTTTAACTCTTCATTAGAAATAGTGGATACATTTAAACCAAGATATTTTCTTTGATACGCAGCATACTCGTAAAGATTTGCAAGATCTTGTTTTGAGCGGGCAACTTCAATCTCAGCTCTACCCTGTATTGTTATATCAATATTTTCTTCAAGAATTATTTTTCTAACAAGCTCTACAGCATCAATTTGCGATTGGAAATATTCTTTAACATCCACCAGTCCATATTTTTTAATCAAAACTGAAGTATCCTCAGCAACACCTCCAACTGAGCAAAAGCCTCCATTACGTCCCGATGCGCCCCACCCAATATGACCAGCTTCGATAACTGTGGCTGAGATTTGAAACCTTTTAGCAAGATGATATGCCGCAGATAGACCCGTATAGCCACCGCCTACAATCGCTACATCAGAAAAGTGATCGCCATCTATTTTTTGTGTGAATGGTTTACTGTCACCTTGTGTGGTTTCCCAAAGAGAGTTCTCTGGGGTATCAAACTTGTACATTTCTTTGCTGTATAATCTTTGATTCATAAGATTATCAACGGATTTTTCTTCTTTTTTAAAAAAAAGAATGCAATTAATATTCTGTTAAATTCCAACTTAACCATCTCTTAATATTACGAGTGATTTCACTTCTTTATTCGTAATCCTTAGGCCAACGGCAACCATAATTAACAATGGAATAGGAATCAAAACCAAAGTATACCAACCGTATAGATACATAATTGTGCCAGCTAATAATGAACCTAAAGCAGACATGCCAAAAACACAGAATTCATTAATACCTTGTGCCTTAAATCTTTCATTTGGTTCATAAGTATAAGTCAACATTGTGGTACCACCTACATATAAGAAATTCCAACCAATACCCAATAATACGAGAGCCAACCAATAAGTAAATATAGTTTGACCTGTTAAGCCGGCAATTGATGCGCCAAGCAGTCCTATGACACCACAGGCCATAATCTTATTTAACCCAAATCTTTCAATTAGGAATCCCGACACCAATGAAGGAATATACATTGCCAATACATGACTTCGTATAACATTGGCGGTTTCTTCAATTGAGAAACCATCAATTATATGCATACTCAATGGGGTTGCTGTCATAATAAATGTCATCGAACCATAGGCCACTGTTGCTCCACACATAGCCATAATGAAGGCTCTTTGCTTAACTATATCCATCAAAGGTCTCGTGAGCTTGTTCGTTGCTTCATCATCTTTCATTCGAAAAGGCCCGAGTAATATTAAAAGCATCGACTGCAATACAAATAAAATCGATACAGAGATAAGCGTTCCTCCGTATTGAATACCTTCAATCAAAAATTGACCTCGTGTAACTAGTTCTGGACCAAGCATTGCGCCACCTATTGCCCCAAGCAATATCAGAGATATTGCTCTTCCAGTAAATTTTTGATCAACACTTTCCGCCGCTGCATAACGATATTGTTGAGAAAAAGCAGTATTTATACCAAACATTGCCGCAGAAATGACAAACAAATAAAAACTGTGCGTATGCAATGCATAGACCGCGATCAAAATTGCTAAGGCAGCAGAAATAGAGGCAATTGATGAGCCGTACTTTCTCCCAATTTTTCTCATTAGAACCGTTGCAGGAATTGCAGATAAAGCAGTAACAACAACCATTAATGATACTGGCAATGTCGCAATCGATTGATTATCAGTAAGAGTTGACCCGATAATTCCACCTAGTGTCACAACAACTAATTGGCCAGTTGAGGATATAAGCTGACAGAAGAAAAGAATAATTAGATTTCGTGAGTTCATGTTGTTAAATTACTAAATGGAATACGGTAAAAAGACTTATAAGAACATTCATTCTACATGCATTTAGAAAAATGACCCAAAAAAATTACCCCTGAGATCTTATTCATACTGGCTACCAATAAATAAGAAAAAGAGATGCTTACTTCATGATTACCAAAGAAAATGGCTTTCAAATTTTCAAATACAGTATTTATGTTCTTTTGACTATAAATATGTATTTTTTTCTCAGTGAAGAAATTGCAGCCTTTCCAATCCGCTATCCAAATGGCATTGCAATCAGTCAAATCTATGAAGGTTTTGCTGCATCCATTGATACGATTGCCTGGTTAATATTACTTTGGGCGCTGGAACTAGAAACTTATATACTGGAAGACAAACAAATCACAAAAACCATAAAAACTTCTTTATTTTTGACTAAAGCGATTTGTTACAGCTTTATTGTTTATGCTTTTTTTGGTTATTGTGCAAATTTGTTATTTTTTTATCAAGCCGAAACCATCATCCAAATTACCAATTTATGCGACCTCACCTATAACAACTGGTCATATTCTGTAGATATAAATGAATATATCCCGATTAACAATGAGAATTGCATCTCATTAAGCACAGCAGATGAATTCATTCAATTTAAAGACCTGAATGCCCTTGTTGATCAAAATGGATTATTAGAGATAATCAGACTTGGATGGATAGATGTAATAAATTCCGGAGTGTGGTTGTTAGTTGTAATAATAATTGAGGTTAACATTAAAATAGTGGAAAAAAGCCTTCATCAATTAGAATTATTTTCTAAAAATATCAGCAATGTCAGTAAGTACATGCTTTACCCAATCTTATTTTTTAATGCTTTCTATTGGGGCGTAAAAGGAGATTTTATTGATTTTTGGGATGCCTTCTTATGGTTAGTTGCATTCGTATTTATCGAATTAAATATAATTGAATGGGATGATAGTAAGGACACAAACTCAAATTAATCTATTGAACTGGCAATATAATAATTTTATCGGAGTTTATGATATCGTCAGAAAATACACTCTTATCACCTTGAATACGAAGTTCAACGATATTAAGATCATTGTCAAGGTGCATTAGCCACGGATGCCAGTGTTCTAAATCATCGCGCCTGAAAAACCCGGAAACCTGCCACCCATTTTCACTTGGCGCGAGATATGTTTTACCAACTTTCCGGTCAGGATTTAATGGGTCAATAACTTTTGCTTGTTCTGTCAATTCGAGTAACTGAAAAAACGATTTTCTAGCATAAGATACAATTTTCTCCTCTGTTTGGCGTTGCAATCTAGGTGCCGGGTCAACAGCCCATTTATAGGCATAATATGAAACGGCAAAACCAATGATCACAGCAAACACTTTCTGATTTATGGTGTGTTGAGTTTTCACAATAAAAAATTTATCTCCTAACAAAATTTATTGAATTTTAAGAAAACCACATTCAAGGAAAATATATAATAAAATAAACACAAAACATATGCCCGAAATTACTTTTGATTGAACAATGCTCCTAAAACTATTTAAATTAAAATACTTATACTTTCTTTTGTTGCTCTTAAG
>JAYZHY010000201.1:0-11144 GCA_036166115.1 Pseudomonadota bacterium
TGTTGCATTTTTTTAAAAATAAGATTATGACCACATTCATGCACAAGATATGCGGCAATAATCATGCCGTGCGCCAATAACAGTGTGAAAATTATATTAATAGCTATATTTGGATGAAATAACCCAACGATGCCTATGATGTACATAACTATTGAATACAAAAAGGCAAAACCGTTATATATCAAACTGTCTTTACCAATAAAACTTGTATTTATATTACTCATAAACTAATCAAATCATACCAACCAAAAAGAGAGTCATCCATAAATTTTATAGATAAAAAATCCATCAATTAAGCTGATATCAAGTAAAATAAGACTTATAATTGGAAAAACAACAGATTTCAGGATTTACTAATGAAACTTGTAACGGCAATTATTAAACCTTTTCGTCTCGATGATGTTCGTAACGCATTAAACGAAATTGGGATTAATGGAATGACCGTAACTGAAGTAAAAGGCTTTGGCAGACAAAGGGGCCACACTGAACTCTATAGAGGTGCCGAATATGTTGTTGATTTCTTACCAAAAACAAAAATTGATATTGCAGTCAGTGATGATCGCCTCGAAGAAGTAATAGAAGCCATCATCGGTAATGCTAAAACTGGAAAAGTTGGTGATGGAAAAATATTTGTAACAAACCTAGAACAAGCAATAAGAATTAGAACAGAAGAAACAGACGATAGTGCGCTTTAATACATGTAGTTATAATTTAGGTAATAAAATGAATACAAAACTTATATCAATAATTTCCATCATATTCATTATAGTGTCATCAAATGCATACGCAGCTACCAATACTCAAGAAAAACGTGTTGCCGATGCCACTGATGTACTTGATCAAATCCTTCGTATTCCCGAACAATCAATACCTCCTGCCTTATTGTCAAGAGCATATGCTATTGCAGTATTTCCAAATGTAAAAAAAATTGGAGCAATACTAGGTGCCCGAAGAGGTAAAGGTATAATCGTTGTGAGAAACACAGATAATTCATGGAGCAACCCATCCTTTATTACTCTTACTGGTGGAAGTGTAGGGCTTCAATTGGGTATTCAATCAACTGATAGTATTTTGGTATTTAAAACTCGCAAGGGTGTTGATGGCATCAGTAATGGTAAATTAACTCTTGGTGCTGATGCTTCAATAGCGGCTGGGCCCATTGGAAGGCATACTGCTGCAGCAACTGACTTAAGATTTAATGCTGAAATATACTCCTACTCGAGAAGCAGAGGTTTATTTATTGGTGCTTCACTAGAAGGAGCAACCTTAACTATGGATCGACGCAGTAATGCACATTATTATAATTCTTCAAGTATAACGCCTGATCAAATATTCTCAGCTACAGGTAATGCCGCTCCAAATTCTGCGAATACTTTTGTACAAACACTAACTGAACAAACTCATAGACTCCCAATACAGCCAGGAATGGAGAACAGTGCAGATGACAACTCAAATGATACTCGCACTTATCGGTTGAGTGATATTTTTGCACCGGAGTACAAAGACGATAATATTATTTTGGAATACAACTGAATAATAAATCATTACGGATGCACTCTAAAGATGACTCTCTCGGTAAATTTAATCAATTTGCTCTACTAAAACAAAATCGATTCTCTCCTTTTTTTGTTACGCAATTTCTTGGTGCCTTTAATGACAATATTTTTCGTAATGGCTTAATAATCCTTTTAACTTTTAAAGGTATAGAAGTTTTTGGTCTTAATGCCAGTCAAATTGCAAACGTAGCTGGTGCATTATTTATTCTTCCTTACTTCTTATTTTCAGCAATTGCAGGTCAACTGGCAGACAAACTAGAAAAGTCATTTCTGATTCGATGTATTAAAATACTCGAAATTGCATTAATGATATTCGCAGCTTTCGCCCTCTACACTAAAAACTACCCTTCCTTGTTATTTATATTATTTCTGATGGGCTTCCAATCATCTCTATTTGGACCCGTAAAATATGCCTATATTCCGCAAAAATTAAATTCAAACGAACTTATTGGTGGAAATGCACTTGTGGAATCAGGGACATATATTGCGATTATCTTGGGTTTAATAGTAGGTGGAATTGCTGTCTCAATGGGGCAGAATAACGATTATCCCTTGGCTATTTGCTTGCTCTTGATATCAATCCTTGGTTACGCATCCAGCCGTAAAATACCAAAAACAGAAGCCACTGATCCATCTTTAAAGATAAATTGGAACATTCTTTCAGAGATATTCAAAATTATGAGATTTAGTAGAGAGAAAAAAGAGGTGTTTCTTTGTATTATTGGTATTTCTTGGTTCTGGTTCTACGGTTCAGCAATAACACTTCAGATTCCAGCATACACACTCAATATTCTTAACGGAAATGAAACGGTAACAACACTTCTCCTCGCAACATTTGCTATAGGCATAGGGATTGGTTCATTGGTGTGCGAAAAACTTTCAAATAATCGCGTAGAAATAGGTATTGTGCCAATCGGTGCAATTGGATTAAGTCTATTTACGGTAGACTTGTATTTTTCAGGTAATACAAATAACTTAACTCAACTGGTGAATGTGGAAGCGTTTATCAGTCAAAGAGATAATTGGCGAATCATTTTTGATTTAATCATGATAGGTGCATGTGGTGGGATTTTTAGCGTTCCATTTTACGCAGCAATTCAAGAGCAAGCGAATATTAAATATCTCTCAAGAATCATTGCTGCCAACAATATTCTCAATGCATTATTTATGGTATCGGCCTCATTACTAGCTATTATCAGTTTGACATATGGCATGTCTATCCTTGAATTCTTCGCCTTAATATCAGGGTTAAACGTCATCCTGATGATTTTTATGCATAATCAGTCGAGTATATTTAGTGATAGGTTCTTAAAGTTATTCAAAAAATAAATCAAGGATCACTTTGATTACCGATTAGGATGTAAGTTATAATGCTGCTCCCTCACAGAGAAGATTTATGAATTACTGCCACTCACATAATTCGAATTCCGAAAATACATCAAAGAAAAATAAGAAATATGGGATAAAAATAACGCTTCCCAAGGGAGATAGTTTAAGAAAAATCCTAGGTGAGAATTGGTCAAAAAAAGAATGGTTTGAAACTAAAACTAAAAGAGACAACACATACAAAGAAATGAAAAAAAGGCATGGTTATTACAGAAAGACTGATACGCCAACCCAAATTATTGAGAAAATATCCAAATAATCTGGAGTATACAATACTATGACCTCCTCATCTGAAATTATATACACAAAAACAGACGAAGCACCTGCTCTAGCAACCTACTCTTTGTTACCAATTATCAAATCATTCGCTGAACAAGCAAATATTAGAATTGAAACTCGCGACATTTCACTTTCTGGTAGAATAATCTCCAATTTTCCTGATTTTCTTACTTCCGAACAAAAAATAGACGATGACCTCGTCGAATTAGGAAGGTTGGTTAAAAAACCGAACGCTAACATAATAAAGCTTCCCAACATCAGTGCCTCAATACCTCAACTCAAATCCGCAATAATTGAATTGCAGAAGCAAGGTTACAAGATTCCAGATTATCCTGAAAAACCAAAAGACGATTACGAAAAAGATATTCAAAGAAAATACGCAAAAATTCTAGGTAGCGCTGTGAATCCAGTCTTAAGAGAAGGTAATTCAGATAGAAGAGTGGCTGATGCAGTCAAGCAGTTCGCTAAGAATAATCCTCATACAATGGGAGAATGGAAATCAGATTCAATGACAAATGTTGCTCATATGCATGATGGTGACTTTTATTCATCTGAAAAATCTCTAATTACTGAAAAACCTAATAATCTAAGAATAGAATTAAGAAAGACTAACGGCAGTAATATTATTTTAAAAGAAAACATAGCGGTCGAAAAGAATGATGTAATCGACGCCGCTAAAATTGATATCAAAGAACTGAAAACTTTCTTCCTTAATGAAATTCAGTCTGCAAAAAATGAGGGTATTCTTTTATCCCTACACCTTAAAGCGACAATGATGAAAGTCTCTGATCCCATAATTTTTGGGCATGCAGTCAGCGCGTATTATGCTGAGGTGTTCAAGGAAAATGAACAAATATTCAAAAAACTCGGTGTAGAAAAAAACAATGGAATTGGAGATGTTTATTCAAAAATAAAATCTTTACCTAAAGGACAACGCTCTAAAATTGAAAATGACATAGCTAAAATCTATAAAAAACAACCTCCTCTTGCAATGGTTGATTCTGATAAAGGAATAACCAATCTGCACGTACCTAGCAATGTTATAATCGACGCTTCAATGCCTGCAGCCATAAGATCATCGGGTCAAATGTGGGGTCCAGATGGAAAACTCCGTGATACAAAAGCATTAATACCTGATAGATGTTATGCACGTATTTACCAAGAAGTCATAAACTTCTGTAAGAAATATGGAACTTTTGATGTAACTAAAATGGGTAATGTGGCAAATATTGGGTTGATGGCAAAAAAAGCTCAAGAATATGGCTCTCACGACAAAACATTCGAAATATCATCACCTGGAAAGATCCAGATAATTGATCAAAATGATGAAATATTAATAGAACATGATGTTAAAAAAGGAGATATATGGCGAATGTGTCGAACACAGGAAGCTGCGATCAATAATTGGATTGAACTAGCAATAGGAAGATTCAAAATAACTAATTCCAAAACAATATTTTGGCTAGACGAGAATAGATCTCATGACAAAATACTGATCGACTACGTGCAAAAGTATTTGAACAAAAATAAGCTTAATAATTCAAGCATACGTATATTATCACCTCACAAAGCCATGCAAGAAACTTTGCATTTAATAAATTTAGGGGAAAATGTTATTTCTGTCACTGGGAATGTCTTAAGAGATTATTTAACTGATTTATTTCCCATCTTAGAACTTGGCACTAGCGCTAAGATGCTATCAATAGTCCCGTTGTTAGCAGGTGGAGGACTCTATGAAACAGGCGCTGGAGGCTCAGCCCCCAAACATATGAGTCAGTTTGTCAAAGAAGGTCATCTTCGATGGGATTCGCTTGGTGAGTTTCTTGCCATCATGGTATCCATTGAAGATCTCGCAACAAAAACAAATAACCAAAGAGCTCGTATCCTCTCTGAAGCACTCAATAAAGCTAATACAATGATACTAGAAAATAATAAATCCCCTTCAAGAAAGGTGGGGGAACCAGACAATCGGCATAGTCATTTTTATCTTGCGGTATATTGGTCTCAGGCTCTTTCTGAACAATCAACTGATGAGGAACTCGGTAAAATATTCTTAAAATTAAACCAAGAACTTTGCGATAATGAGGAAATTATTGTTAATGAATTAAGTATTAATCAAGGTAAAGTAATTGATATAGGTGGCTACTATCACCCAAATAAAGAATTAGCAGAAGCTGCGATGAGGCCTAGTAAAACTTTAAATAAGATTATCGAATCATTAAAAAATTAATACAAATAATTTAAGGTCTTGTCTGACCATTCCCTCTGACAACATATTTATAACTGGTTAATTGCATTGCGCCAACAGGGCCTCTAGCATGAATACGCCCCGTTGCAATGCCAATTTCAGCGCCCATTCCGAACTCACCACCATCGGCAAATTGAGTAGATGTGTTGTGCATTACAATCGCGCTATCCACTTCTTTGATAAATGTATCCGCTGCATCTTTATCTTGAGAAATAATACTATCAGTATGACCAGATCCATATCGCTCAATATGATTTATTGCGTCTATTACATCATCAACAACTCTAAAAGATATAATGGCGTCTAAATATTCGGTTGACCAGTCATCTTCATTACATGGCACAACGATTTCTGAATAATTTTGAACTTCATTATCACCTCTAACCTCACATCCAACTTTACTTAAGTCTTCAACTAAGCTTTTGATTATATCTGGTGCAATCTCTCTATCTAATAAAACAGTTTCAGCTGCCCCACAAATCCCAGTACGCCGCATCTTTGCATTCAAAATTACCTCTCTTGCCATCTTTATTTCGGCAGATTTATGGACGTATACGTGGCAAATTCCTTCAAGATGACCTATAACTGGAATTCGTGCTTCATCCTGCACTCTTTTCACTAAACTCTTCCCTCCCCTAGGTACAATTACATCCAAATAATTGCGCATCGAAGAAAGCATATACCCCACAGCATCTCTATCTTTTGTTGGAACTATCTGGACAATATCAGGATTTAGTTTTGCAAGTTTTAGTGCTTCTTGAAGGCAATAATGTATTGCTTTATTAGATTCAAAACTTTCAGATCCACCTCTAAGTATCACTGCATTTCCTGATTTTATACATAATGCAGCGGCGTCAACTGTAACATTCGGGCGACTCTCATATATTATTCCAATCACACCCAAAGGAACTGTCACCCTTTGAATCTGCATTCCGTTTGGACGGATCCACTCTTCTGTAACTCGGTTAATTGGATCTTGTATTTCTGTAATCACCTTCAAATTTTCAACCATATCCTGGATGCGAACTTCATTGAGCATCAATCTATCAATCATTGAATCGGGTAGTTGTTTTTCTCTAGCTAAATCAATATCTTTTGAATTAGCTTCAAGAATAATTTCCAAATTTTCCAACAAAGATTGTGCAATAAAATTTATAGCTTGATTTCTTTTTCGATGTGACGATTTAGTCAATTCATTTACAGCGGATCTGGTTGATTCACCTATTGCATTCATCAATTTGTTTATTTTTTCATCGGTCATAATTTTCTCATTTAAAAAAAATAATTGTAAGAATCTCAGAAAAGCGCCATATCATCTCTATGCACAATCTCTGATCTACCTTTGTAGCCCAATCTTTTTATTATCAAATCAGACTGACAACCAATAATTATATTAGCTTCAGATGAGGAGTATGCAGCCAAACCTCTTCCTATTTCATTTCCTTGAGAATTCATTAGATTAACAACATCGCCTCGCTCAAAATCTCCTTTAACTTCTAACAAACCAACTGGTAACAAACTCCCACCTTCTTCTAAAGCCTTTTGTGCACCATTATCTATCTTAAGCACCCCTTTCGCGTCCAAACAACCAACTAACCATTGCTTCCTTAAAACCATTGGTTTTTCTTTGGCATTAAATAGAGAATATCTACCTCCTTTCATAAGACTTTTAAGAGGCTTCTCTTTTGTTCCATCAGAAATTATGGTTACACAGCCAGCATGCGTTGCTATCTTTGCAGCTTGTAATTTTGTCAGCATACCACCACTTCCAAAATTGGATTCTTTTGATCCTGCCATAGAGATAATCTGATCAGAAACATCTTCAATTATAGGAATATGTTTTGCATGTTGATTTATATTAGGGTCAGACTCATACAAGCCATCAACATCAGATAGCAATATCAATCCGTCCGCCATCACCATTTGCGCAACTCTTGCTGCTAAGCGGTCATTGTCGCCATAGCGCAACTCATCTGTTGCAACAGTATCATTCTCATTGATAACCGGAATAACATTGAATTCTATTAATGATTCAAGCGTACTTTTTGAATTTAGGAATCTCTTTTTATTTTCTGTATCTTCTGGAGTTAATAAGATTTGACCTACATTAATTTCATGTTCTTTAAAGGCATCTTGCCACTCCAAAACCAACTGGGCTTGACCCATTGCAGCAGTTGCCTGCAAATCATTTAAATTCAATTCTGATCTCTTGCGATCCATAAGGATGCAACCAATAGCAACAGCACCTGAAGAAACTACCAGCACTTCAACCCCTTCTTCATGCAAAGAGGCAATCTCTTCAGAAATTTTTTGAAGCCATTTCTTATTAAAGTAACCTCTTTTATCTATCAGAAGTGCCGATCCAACTTTAATAACTACACGGTCAAAACCACTGAGTATATTTTTTTTCATACGCTACTTAAGAAGATAGAGTATTATGCGCGTAGGATGTTAGGATAATCTCTCCTTTTGAAACCGAAACACTTCCACTTCTAGCGATCGCTTGCAGATCACCAAAAGCAACTACACCAGTAATAAATTCATCTATTCTTTTGATATCTCCAGTTAATTCGATGGTATAACTTTCTAGAGAATTATCGAGTATCTCTGCACCGAATTCTTCTACGAAATTAAGAATACTCTCTTCTGACCCAGAGGAAATCCTTATTTTAATTATGAGTAATTCTCGCTCAAAATGTTCGCCTTTAGTCATATCATTTATACCAACAACATCAATTAACTTTGATAATTGAGAATTCAGTTGCGCAATTGCTTCATCCGAGCCTGTTATAACCAGAGTGACTCTGGATAGATTTATGTCATCAGTCGGGGCTACATTGAGTGATTCAATATTATAGCCTCGAGTTGAGAACAACCCAGTCATTCGTGTCAACGCTCCAACTTCATTCTGGAGTATCACTGAAATTACATGACGCATAAAATTCCTTTTTTTTTCTTCATTTTTAAAATTAAACTCACAATACCTATTCCGATCCGCGGAAGAATCAATTTAATATTGATCATCTAGTATAGGTAGTATTGCAATCTAATAAAATATAGTAAACACTCTGGAAATATTTAACTGAATTATTTTAACCATGAATAAAGAAATACAAACAAAAAAACATCCTCTTTCAGGAAAAAAGATGATGGGTGCCGATATGATTGTTCAAATATTGGCAGATGAAGGAGTGGATACCATATTCGGGTATAGTGGCGGCGCAATTCTTCCGACCTATGACGCTGTATTTCGCTTTAATAAAGAAAACAAAAAAGATAATGGCGATCAACCAATGCCATTAATTGTTCCAGCAAATGAACAAGGTGCCGGATTCATGGCATCAGGTTATGCCAGAGCAAGCGGTAAAGTTGGGGTAGTAATGGTTACATCTGGACCAGGTGCAACCAATACAGTAACTCCTATTCGTGACTGCATGGCTGACTCTATTCCAATAGTCGTGATTTGTGGGCAAGTGCCAACAACAGCCATCGGCACTGACGCATTTCAAGAGGCGCCTGTGTCAGCAATAATGGGTGCCGTTTCCAAGCATATTCTCCTAGTTACAGATCCAGAACGTCTGGAATCCACTATTAGATCAGCATTTGAATTAGCAAAAACAGGAAGACCTGGTCCAGTGGTGTTAGATATCCCAAAAGATATACAAAATTGGGAAGGCAAATTCTTAGGCGAAGGCACGCTACCCTTAACAGGTTATCGCAATCGATTAAATGCGGTAATGAGTAATAAATTAACCGATGAAACATGTGGAAAGTTTTACAAGTTGCTTGGTAAATCAGAAAAACCTCTAATTTATGCTGGAGGTGGTGTAATAAATGCCAATGCAAGTGATTCAATGAGAAAATTCTCAACAACTTATGGCATTCCAATAGTCACCACATTAATGGGCCTTGGCGCAAGCGATACCACACAACCATTATCACTCCATATGCTAGGAATGCATGGTACTGCATCAGCTAATTATGCTGTAGAAGATTGTGATTTTCTTATTACTATTGGCGCGAGATTTGATGATAGGGTTGCAGGCGATCCAGTTGGATTTGCTCCAAATGCAAAAAATATTGCTCATTTTGATATTGATATTTCTGAAATTAATAAGGTAAAAAATGTTGATTGGCATCATATTGGTGATCTTGAAAAGGATTTACAGGACCTCGTTAAATTCGGTAAGAAAATCAATCATAAAAAAAATTACCAGAAATGGCATGAACATATCGCTCAACTCAAAGATCAATATAGACTAAATTACGATCGAGAAAGTGACCTGATTCAGCCTTATGAGGTTATTGAGGAAATTAATAATATAAGTGGTGGCGAAGCAATAATAACCACTGGTGTTGGTCAACATCAGATGTGGGCAGCGCAGTACTTTGATTTTAAAGAACCAAGACTTTGGCTAACATCCGGAAGTATGGGTACCATGGGTTTTGGGCTTCCCGCAGCTATCGGTGCACAATTTGCCCAGCCAGATAGATTGGTTATAGATATTGATGGTGATGCCAGTATTCGAATGAATATCGGAGAGCTTGAAACAGCCACAACATATGAACTTCCAATCAAAGTAATGGTACTAAATAATTTTGGTGATGGTATGGTTCGTCAATGGCAAAAGCTTTATTATAAAGGTCGCATGTCAGCCAGTGACAAATCGCTGCATAGAAAAGATTTCGTAAAGACTGCTCAAGCTGATGGCTTTAAATACAGTCAAAAATTAGATAAGAAAAAGAATTTAAAATCTACAATTAAAAAATTTATAGAATTTAAAGGTTCAGCTTTTCTTGAGGTAATAATTGATCCAGATGCTGGTGTCTACCCAATGGTTGGTCCAGGCCAAACTTACGACAAAATGATAACAGGTGAATGGATAGAGAACAGAAATAGTGTTATCGATAAAGAGCCTGATAAGAGTAGTATGTTTTAAACTTGCTATTCTGCCTATTCTACACTTGAGTTTGTATTTGATTGAATAAATCTGAATCTACGTTACCACCACTAAGAACAATCACCGAAATTTTACCACTAAATTCAATCTTGCGACTTAATGCTGCGGCTAATGCAACTGCACCTCCCGGCTCAACCACCATCTTAAAATGTTGAAAAGAAAACCGCATAGCTTCTTTTACTTCTTCATCTGAAACCGTCAAAACACCGGCTGCTAATTTATTGTTAATTTTGAATGTAAGTTCACCAGGAGTATCGGCTAATAAAGCATCGCATATTGATTGTTTGCCAATT
This sequence comes from Pseudomonadota bacterium, assembly GCA_036166115.1. GTDB lineage: Bacteria > Pseudomonadota > Gammaproteobacteria > Steroidobacterales > Woeseiaceae > SP4260. Next base: position 10,724 of record JAYZHY010000201.1, read on the forward strand.
TCATTTGATATCCTTCTTTTATTAACAAAGGATCGTTCTGTATCATTAAAATTCTCTGGTTCAATAAGATAGATATCTGTTTTCGGTGAGATGGCTTTTATAGAGATTGCTGATCCTGCGCTGAGACCGCCGCCGCCGCAACAAATAAGCACTTGATCAATCGAAGTATTTTTTGATTTAGCTTGCTCGATGATTTCAAGGCCCACTGTCCCTTGCCCTATTATGATGTTTTTATGGTCATAAGATGGGACTAAAGTGGCTCCTGTATCATTTGCGATATTTTTTGCAATCTCCTCTCTATTTTCTTTGTAACGATCATACAAAATAACCTTTCCGCCAAGTTTAATGGTATTTTCAATTTTAGAACTCGGCGCATCTTCAGGAATTACAATGGTAGTATCAATATTAAGAATTTGACCAG
>JAYZHY010000202.1:0-2742 GCA_036166115.1 Pseudomonadota bacterium
GTTTCTCTGTGATTTCTTTTATTACCGCAAGACCTGCAGCACAGGCTAAGGGGTTTCCTGCATAAGTGTGACCATGCAGAAATCCTCCTGAGTTATTAATTACTTCCACTATATCTTCTCTTGCTGCGACCACGCCCAGTGGTGCATAACCGGCAGCAAATCCCTTGGCCATGGCAATAATGTCTGGCTCTAGATTCCAGTGTTCCCCAGCAAGAAATTTGCCAGTGCGACCTGCTCCAGTCAGTACTTCATCAGTAATTAATAAGACATCATATGTATTGCAAATCTCTTTAATTCTTTTGAAGTATGAGTCAGGTGGAACTAAGGCACCAGTTGAAGCTCCTCCAATAGGTTCAAAAATGAAAGCAAGAACCGTATCCGGACCTTGCTTTATAATTTCTTCTTCTAAGAGATTTGCATAGTTTATACCTCGTTCATGGTCAGAAAGATCGTCATTATCCAAGTAGCAAGTTGCTGCAGGAATCTTTGGCATCATTTTTAGCATCTTTGAGAATGGATCAACAAATGGATCCATTCCAGTAATGGCAAGTGCCCCAAGTGTTCCACCGTGATAAGAAGGATACAAAGAAATAATTTTCCATTTTTTATCTCTATTGGTATTTACTGCATATTGACGTGCTAATTTAATGCAACTTTCCACCGCTTCTGATCCACCTGAAGTAAAAAATATTTGATTTAGATTTCCAGGCATGAGCGATGCGGTCATTTCAGCCAACTCTTCAGCGGGTTCATTGAGGAAATGCAAGCGATAACCAAACGTGGATTTATCCATTTGTTTTTTTATTGCTTTTAATACTTTTTTGTTTGAATGACCAATATTTGAAACAATAGGGCCGCTGGATGCATCAATGTAACGATTACCCGAAGCATCCCAAAGATATATTCCATCAGCATGGTCAAGCATGGGTCGGTCAACATTAGACAAATAAAACAAATGACTCTTTTTGTTGTTATCTTCGTATTGCATAAATTCTATTTAATTTAAAATTTGATTGGTATTATCTTCATTAATGAATATATATTGTTGAGCATATGAGAGCAAAATTAAGGAAGAAAATGAATAAACAATTTTTTTTACTATTTATCTTGGGTTTAATAGCATCCTGTAATCAGCCTGATTCAAGCGATGCTTCTTTTGGCCCCAATACAGATGCATTACTAGAGCGCATTAAAGGCAAAAATGTTCGTCAACATATGCTGATTTTGGCTAGCGATGAGATGAAAGGTCGCGAAGCAGGAACAGATAATTACGATAATGCCGCTGATTATGTCATTCAGAATTTTAAGAATTATGGCCTTAAATCAATGGGTGATGATGGTGTTTATACACAATCAATCCGATTTCTTGAATCTCGTCTTGATGTTGAGACAGCAAAATTCTCGGTGCATAAAAACAACACTAAGATCGATCTTATTTTTCGTGATGATTTCATTAGATCTGGGGGTTTTGGGGATATAAACGAAGAGATTTCAGCGCCAATGGTTTTTGTTGGATACGGCATTGTTGCCCCAGAGTATAATCATGATGATTTTGCTGGAGTTGAAGTCACCAATAAAATATTAGTGATGTTGAGTGGGGCCCCTCCAGGATTTAGCACAGACCAAAGGGCTTTTTACTCATCAGGTCGAGGCAAGGCTCAAGTGGCCATAGCTCGAGGCGCGGTTGGGATAATAACTTTGCGAACGCCTGTGGATCAGAAACGTCGGCCTTGGGCGAGGTACTTGCCTGGAGTTGGATCACCAGGTATGCGTTGGTTAGACGATGATGGTCTTCCTTTCCAAGGACATCAAGAGTTGAAAGGCACTGCCACCGTAAGCCAATCAGGTGCTGAAAAAATATTTGCGTTGTCAGGGCACAATTTAGAGCAAATCTTTTCTTTTCACCAAGAAGGTGGAATTAAAAGTTTTGGGATGGATATAACAGCCACTCTTTCAAGAAGCTCAATACAGCGTGAAGTTAATTCAGCAAACGTGATTGGTTATGTTGAGGGTTCTGATCCAGAGTTAAGCAATGAATTTTTGATATATACGGCACACCTCGATCATATAGGCATTAGAACAGGTAAAGATGGTGACGATATACATAATGGGGCCTATGATAATGCAGCCGGTATCGGCTCAATCTTAGAGATTGCAAATAGCATCTCAGTAATGAATCCAGCCCCTAGACGTTCAATAATATTTGCCGCGGTAACTGCCGAAGAAAAAGGGTTGCAAGGTTCATCGTTTTTTGTGAAAAGTCCAACAATACCAATTGAAAAATTGGTTGCAAATATAAATATTGATATGCCTTATCTTGGTTTTCCCGTTGCAGATCTGCATGCTTTTGGAGCTGAGCATAGTTCACTTCACGATGCCGTAGAAAAAGCTTCAAACTATATTGGCATGCAATTTACACCAGATCCTTTGCCTGAAGAAGTTCGATTTGTTCGTTCCGATCAGTTTTCCTTTGTAAAAGAAGGAATTCCAGCAGTAGCACTTAAAGCGGGGACCATTTCTTCTGATCCGAATATAGATGGGAGCGCAGAGTTAGATAATTTTTTAAAAAATCATTATCACCAGTCCAGCGATGATCTTGATTTGCCTTTTAGTGAAGAGGGAACAGAAGGGTTTGTTCGTACTGCATTATTATTAGGTCTTATTGTTGCCGATGAAGATGAAAAACCTACTTGGAATAAAGGAGATTTCTTTGGCGATAAATTTTCGCCTAATTAAATAAAT
>JAYZHY010000203.1:0-4412 GCA_036166115.1 Pseudomonadota bacterium
AACTTGGTAATACTGAATCCCAGTATCAATATAAATCAAAGAAATACGATTTTTTTTATGGATCTTCTAATGGACTCAAAGAGGGCTGGGTAAAGAGATATTTTTTAGGTGGAATTTTTGAAGAACATGAATACGATAATAATCTAGATATAAAGCCTATTTCAGATAATTTAACGCCAAGTAACAGACGTCATATTTATCCATTTATTGGAATGGAATTAATCGAGGATGATTTTGTTGAAGAAAAAAACATTGACAACATTGGGTTAATTGAAGATCGTCATTTGGGTGCAAGATTGTCGTTTAAGTTGGGTTATGCTGACGATTCCATGGAGTCTTCATCCAACGCATGGTTTTTCGATACCTCATACAGTGATTCCTTTTATGTGACTGAAAAGCAAGCCTTGTTGTTTGCTTCATCCCTTAAAGGCAGATACGAAGATAACAGTTTGCAAAATTTGTTACTTGATTTGATGGCAAGGTACGATGTACGACTTTCATCAAAACGCTTATTTCACTTTGGTGTCAATGCCATAATTGGAAATCGATTAGACTTGAATAATCTCTTGTACCTAGGTGGAGACAACAAGCTCAGAGGCTATCCAGCAAGATATCAAACTGGTGAATCAAAAATAATTTTTACCATTGAGCAAAGATACTTTACCGACTGGTATCCATTCAGAATAGCAAGAATAGGTGGAGCCATATTTTTGGATATTGGAAAAACATGGGAACAAGAAAATTTAAATTTTCCACAAATGGGTTGGTTGAAAAATATTGGTGTTGGCTTAAGAATTACAAACAGCAGGTCAGAAATTGGACGTATGCTGCATATTGATATTGCTTACCCATTAGATGGCGACTCTAGTATTGATAAACTGCAGCTGCTTATTGAGGCAAAAAAAGGTTTTTAAACAGCGTTTGAATAACTCAGTATTCAATTTTTATCTTATATACGATATTGTGGGTATATGAATAAATTTACAATTGTCCTTTTTGTATTTCTGGTTGGAGCTTGTAATGACAGCAATAAATCAGAGGTTGATGATTCCGTTTACGTGACGCTCTCAAAAGAGACGCTAAAGGATAAAATTAAAGGAGCTTGGGCTGGACAGACAATAGGTGTCACATATGGCTTTCCTGTTGAATTTAAATTCGAGAGTGTAATGGTTCCTGACAGTTATGATCTCCCATGGTACGACGGTTATTTATTAAAAACTTTTAACGAGACACCTGGTGTTTATGATGATGTTTATATGGATTTAACATTTGTTGAAGTTCTTGAAAGAAATGGCTTGGAAGCTTCGGCAAATGATTTTGCAAATGCTTTTGCTAATTCTGAATTTAAACTATGGTTTGCCAATCAGGTTGCGCGTCATAATATTTTAAATGGTATAGGACCACCTGCATCCGGATATTGGTTAAATAATCCTGCTGCAGATGATATTGATTTTCAAATCGAGGCTGATTTTGCTGGCATCATGAATCCAGGGATGGTGAACAGTGCCTCGGAGATCAGTGACCGTGTAGGACATATCATGAATTATGGCGATGGTTGGTATGGAGGCGTTTATATTGCCGCCATGTACTCATTGGCATTCGTCTCTAATGACATAGAATATGTTGTACAAGAAGCATTAAATCTTATCCCCAAAGAAAGTCAGTTTAATAAAATAATTTCAGAATTAATTACTTTTCATGACTCTCACCCAGATGATTGGAAAAATGCCTGGCAACACATTCATGATAATTGGACCGATACAGACAAAGGGCCATGGGGAGTTTTCGATCCATTTAATATTGATGCAAAAATAAATGCCGCTTGGGTTGTTCTTGGCTTATTGTATGGGGATGGAGATTTTGGCAAGACTATTGATATTGCAACTCGGGCTGGAGATGATGCGGATTGCAATCCAGCTTCAGCCGCAGGAATTCTTGGAACAATGTATGGGTATGAAGGCATACCAGAATTCTGGAAATTAGGTCTTAAAGAGATAGAGGATCTTGATTTTCCATTTACAAATATTTCGTTAAATGATGCTTATCAACTTTCGTACAAGCATGCGACAAAGATGATTGAAAAAGGTGGAGGCAGCATTCTGAACGAAACAGTAAAAATCAAAATTCAAAATTCAAAAACTGTTCCACTCGAAATATCTTTCGCAGATCATTACCCAAAAGAGCGGATAATTATAGAAAATAACTCAATTAATAAAGATAACAATTTTTCGTTTTCTTTCAATGGTAATGGCTTTGCACTTATGGGAAAGGTCGCAAAGAATCAAAATAGAGAGTATGTTTATATGGCTGAAATGTATATTGATGGGGTGTTAATTGAAACAGCTAAGTGGCCAACAGAATTTACAAAAAGACGTTTCTATTTATTTTGGAAGTACCAGCTTCAGCCGGGTAATCATTTTGTTGAGATTAGAGTCTTAAATCCTACTGAAATGGCAGATATATCCTTAGAAACATTAGTGCTTTATGATGATAAGCCTTTGGTAAACTAACTGTGGGTATAGAATTTGATGTCATAGTTATAGGATCGGGAATAACTGGCGGATGGGCAGCCAAAGAGTTAGCTGAAAAAGGATTAAAAACATTACTTTTAGATCGTGGCAGAGAAGTTCGTCATGGATACGATTATATAACTGAAAATAAACCTAATTTTGAATTACCTTATCGTGGTCAATGGCCGCCTGACGAAAAAGATAAAGCTCGATTTAATCATGACTCTGTAGTTGTTAACCCTGGGAATTATCATTTTTTTAATGATGATAGATTGAACCCTTATGTTTATGAAAAAAACCAACCGTTTAATTGGGTTAGAGCTGATATTTTTGGTGGCAGATCAGTTGTCTGGGGGCGTCAATGCTACAGATGGAGTGATCTTGATTTTGAGGCCAATAAAAAAGATGGTCATGGGATAGATTGGCCTATTCGATATAAAGATATTGCACCTTGGTATTCGTATGTTGAGAAATTTGTTGGCGTGTCAGGTGAAAAGCTCGGCTTACCTCAACTCCCTGATGGAGAATTTCTTCCGCCTATGGATTTAAATATTGCTGAAAATCATTTTAAAAAAATGGTCTCAAAAAAATTTAACGGAAGAGTGGTTACAATAGGCAGAACAGCTAATCTTACCAAAAGTTTACCTGAGCAAAATCGGAGCAAATGCATGTACCGAGCAAAATGTGACAGAGGTTGCTCTTATGGTGCATATTTTTCTACATTAAGCTCAACATTGCCCGCCGCAATTGCCACTGGGAATTTGACTACTCAATCAGAAACTTTGGTCGAGTCCTTGGTTTATGACGACGAAAATAAAAATGTAACAGGGGTCAATACAATTGATACCAAATCGAGAAAAAAAACAACCATAAAATCTCGAATTGTGTTCTTATGTGCTTCTGCAGTCGCTTCAAACCAAATTTTGATGAATAGTAAATCTAAAGCTATGCCTTACGGGTTGGGTAATAATTTTGATATTTTAGGTAGATATCTAATGGATCATACATTTGGAACTGGAGCTACAGGCATACTTCCTGATTTTAATGAATATGTTGAATTTGGGCGTAGGCCAACTGGAATGTATATACCAAGATTTAGGAATTTAAATAACGAAGTAGGGCAATCAAAATTTGTGAGAGGGTATAATTTCCAATCGTGGGGAGAAGGCAGGACACCACCAGTAAATACTGACGGATTTGGTGTAGAGTTGAAGAAAAATCTCAGAAAACCAGGCCCCTGGAGACTTCCTTTGCATGCATTTTGTGAAATTTTACCAAAAAAAGAAAATAGAATACTCTTGGATGAAAAAAAAGTAGATAGATTTGGTATTCCACAGGTTAAATTTGAATTCCAATGGAGTCAGAATGAAATCGATATGCTTAAAGATGCAAGTGAACAAGCAGAGTTGATGTTAAAAGGTGCTGGATGTGTTGATATCCAAAGGAGGGATGTACAGTCTGCGCCAGGGACGGGTATTCATGAAATGGGTGGAGCAAGAATGGGTGATAATCCAAAAAACTCCGTTGTAAATCGATTTGGCCAAATGCACGATGCGAGTAATTTATTTATCAGTGATGGATCCATCATGACATCGGCATCATGTGTCAACCCGTCAATTACATATATGGCTTTAACGGCAAGAGCAGCAAATCATGCAGTAGATTTGATAAAACTGAATAAAATTTGAGCTATATTTATTCTCTTAGTTTTCTTATCCAGATATTGCGAAAAACGATCGGATTGTTGTGATCTTGGATCATCATTGGTTGTTCTGGAGGATGGTATTCATATTCAGGTTGACCGTTATAAACGGTTGTACCTTTTAAAGTCACATTATTGTGAACAAGAACACCATTATGAAAAACAGTCATGCGTGCTTTCTTAATTAAATTTTCTTCTTC
>JAYZHY010000204.1:0-2760 GCA_036166115.1 Pseudomonadota bacterium
TGGCTTATCTATAAACAATCGAACCAATTTATTACGTCCGTCTTGTTTTACTTCTACATCAGACAGTTCATAGCCCATATTTTTAATTGATGGTTCTACCAATTTATTTAATTCTTCATAATACATATTAATTAATATAGTTAAATTACTGGTTTAAAAAATAAAAAAAGGGACATTAGCCCCAAATTTCTAATTCAAATCTAAGATTTAGATAATAAAAAACCCCATACGGGGCTAAATTCATCCAAATGCTAGCTAAAAAAAATCCCAAACACCTTTCCTGTAAAGTAATTATACTTTAAATACTTAGACAAAAACAACTGGTATTAGGTTTTCGTTGATTTTAAGTAATTATGGGCACCACTGACATTCAAGTGAAGTTAGACCACGAAACGCCCATCCATCGAAAACCATGTCGTTACCACTTGATAACTTTAAGTCTTTTAACCTTGAAAAAAGCTTTGGCAAAGCGACTTCAGCTATCAGAGCACGAGAAACCCATGCACCAGCACAATAATGAGGGCCTGCCCCAAAAGTAACAGAAGGGCTAACATCACGATCTAAATTAAATTTATCCGGGTCTTTAAAAACACTTTCATCTCTATTAGCCGAACTGAACATAAAAAATATACGTTCACCTACATCGAATGTAATGCCCTTATAATTATATTTCTGAGCGATCTCACGAGGCGACATCCCGATAGGTGAAATCCATCTCGCAAACTCTTCAAATGCATGAAGCCATGAAACTTCGGTATGCTGAATCTTCTTTAATTCTTTTGGGTGACTTAACAGCGCCCAAATTGTGCCAGCAATTGCATCTCTTGGCTCGTTTTGTCCACCTGAAATCGCCAATTTAACATTAGCCCGAATTTGTTCTTCAGATAACCCAGCGGCTAATTGAACGCTCAATAACGAAGCATTTGGATGTTTGTTGATAATGGGTAACATTTCATCTATATGCTTATCAATTGATCCGGTGCAATCATGGCAATTATCCTCAATCGTTTGATCGCCGACATAATTAGCACAGCCATCAATCATTCCCTGACTTACACGATCCATCTCCTTAGCATCCATGTTAGTCAAACCTGTAATCAATTTAAGTGCTTCGCCAGATAATGGCATGGCAAACTTCTCGATAAGATCAGCATTAGCTAATGGTTGCAATTTATCCAATAAGCGATCGGCTTGCTCATTAAATAACTTAAGCCATACATTTTTCACTGTTTTTGGAGATACAGATTTAGAAACTACACGTCGCTCCTCTTGATGAGCTTTGCCGTCCTTTCTCATCATATTCTCACCCATCAACTTGGTCATTAGACCATCTGGCTGCCTTGAAGAGAAAACTTCTATGTTCTTCTCATTTACAAAAATATCTTCTCTTTTGGTGAAGAGCGTCGCTCCCAATTCAGGCACGAAGGCAATAGGTGCATCGTGTCGCATAGCCTTAAGATCTGGATATGGATCCTTTTTAAATGCTGCAACATCAATGTTATAAATTGGAGCCGACGACATTTAAATAGTTTATTTATGCTTACCGATTGTCCAATCAGTATTGCCGAGATATTTATTGCCAGCTTCTATAGGTAAATCTTCAAGTGCTGAACCCATAGAATCGTTCCAACGATTTAAATATCCAAATAATGCAATAACCGCTGTAATTTCAACAATATCATCGTCGTCCCAATGCGCATGCAATCTTTCTGCTAACTCTTCATTTACTTCATTAGGAACGCTTGCTGCAGCATTTGCATACTCTAAAGCCACTTTCTCGGCTTCATTGTAATGTTCACTTTCTTTGAAATTCCATGCGTCGTTTAAGCGTTCATCGGTCGATCCAAATCGCTGGGAACCCAAGATAGTATGGGCTTGACAATAACGGCACCCCGTAACAAAACTTGTCACATAACCAATAATCCTTTTAAATTCAGGTGTAACCTTGCCATGACATTCCATTACCGCAATATTCAAATCCGTAAACGCTTTAGCGATTTTAGGCCTTCTAGACATTGTTCTGACGCTATTTGGAATAACACCCAAAGGCCCTTTAAAAAATTGAATAAAATCACAAAGTTCTTTTTCTATCTCGCTTTCTTCGAGTGGGCTAACCAATGCCATGTTGACTCCTTTCTTATTTAATTTTAAATAACATTAATATAAATATATAAATATTTGATTTTTTTATTATTTATACAATAAAATTATCGTCTATTCCGTTTAGATAACAGTTTTTCTGACAACGAAAATCCTCTTCCAGGTTTCGTCCAAGGACAAACTTCTATACAAATACCACAACCAACGGTTTCGGTGAAGTATGGGGCGCATTTATCAAAATCAACATACCACTTCTTTTCGCCGCGAACCATTTGTTTTTCATCACTGATTGCTTCCACAGGACAATCTAAAGTGCATCTTCTGCAACCGATACACAAATCATCTACACCAATGTCACTGGGCATGTCGTAACTTAAAGGTAAATCTGTTAAAACCGTTGCAATTCGCATACTTGAACCAAATTCTCTTGAGATTAATGAGCCATGTTGTCCCAGTTCACCTAAACCTGCATTAATTGCCAGTGGTATATGTAAAAGGTCAGCACCTTCACAATAAGCACGTGCCCTCCACCCCATTTGACGTATTTTCATAGATAGCTTAATTACTGTCTTTGAAATCTCCATATATGCTCGCATTGTTTCTGTTCCAGCACGATCCGTAGTGACATACTGCATTTCATCGTGATCCATGGGGTATAAA
>JAYZHY010000205.1:0-3005 GCA_036166115.1 Pseudomonadota bacterium
CCCATTTGAAGAGTTGAGATGGTTAGAATATGCGCAAAGATTAATTACAAAAGAAAGGAATATAGCATCTAACCTTAATATGGGTTCAGGTCAGTATTTGTTCAATAAAGCTTTAGTTGGAGGAGCAAAATCCACCGGAAACTCTAGTTTGGGAGCTATCAAGCAGGGTGGATGCGCTGATTTATTGGCATTATCCAATTCTAATCCATCACTTGCCGGGCACAATAGTAATACGTTATTAGATGCCATTGTTTTCTCTAATCAGAATGTAATGATTGAAAAGGTAATGATTCACGGTAAATGGGTCACTCCAAATGAATTGCCAGAATTGTGTCAGGCCACAAGAAAAAAGTACCAAGAAACGGTTGATGAAATTTTTTCTAAGGAATTATTCTAATGGAAGAAAAGCAAATACCTCGCTACCAGCAATTAAAAGAATTGATTATCAACCAAATCTCAAGTGGCGCTCTTAAGCCTCTAGAAAGGGTTCCTTCTGAAAATCAACTAGTTGTGTCAATGGGGGTTTCTCGAATGACTGCTAATCGAGCCTTACGTGAATTAAACGATGAAGGTTACTTAGACCGCAAAGCAGGAATAGGTTCTTTTGTTTCTGATCTTAAGGCTACTTCTCATTTGTTGGAAATAAGAAATATTGCTGATGAAGTGGCATCAAGAGGCAATTTATATTCTTCTCGTATAATTAATCATTCAATTATCTCGCCTACAAAGGAAATATCAGAGGCAATGAAGATTTCTATTGATACAAAAATATTCCATGTTTTGTTGGTTCACTATGAAGAAAAAGTACCTATTCAAATTGAAGATCGTTTTATAGACGTATCTTTTGCGCCTCATTTTATAGAACAAGACTTTTCCAATATCACTCCAAGTGCATATCTGAGTAGTATTTCTCCCTTGCAAGAAGCCGAGCAGGTAGTAAGAGCAATAATACCCGAAGCTTTTATATCGAATCTTTTGGAAATGGATAAAGGTAAACCTTGCTTAGTAATAACAAGACGTACATGGGTCAAGGGAAAGCCAGTCACGTTTGGGAGATTTTACCATCCAGGAGATCGTTATGAATTAGTGGGTCATTACGAGCCATTAAAAGGAATAAATTCTAAACATAAAAACAAAAATTTTGATGAGATAAAAAGATTATGAATGAAAAACGTACAGTTAAAGCAGCAAAAGGCTCAAAACTAACAGCAAAGAGTTGGTTAACGGAAGCCCCTCTTAGAATGTTAATGAACAATCTGGACCCAGAAGTAGCTGAAAACCCAGATGAGTTGATTGTTTATGGGGGTATTGGTAAGGCGGCTAGGAATTGGCAATGTTTTGATTCCATTGTATCAAGCCTAACTGAATTAAAAGAACACGAGACATTATTAATTCAATCTGGAAAACCTGTTGGTGTCTTTAATACTCACAAAGATGCACCTCGTGTTTTAATCGCAAATTCTAATCTTGTCCCGGCTTGGTCAAATTGGGAGCATTTTCGTGAGCTCGATAAAAAAGGTTTGATAATGTATGGACAGATGACGGCTGGATCTTGGATATACATTGGCAGTCAGGGAATTGTTCAGGGTACGTATGAGACATTTGTTGAGATGGGGCGTCAGCATTTTGATGGCAGACTAAATGGTCGATGGATCTTGACTGCAGGATTAGGGGGAATGGGCGGTGCACAACCTCTTGCTGCAACCATGGCCGGTGCATCGATACTCGCTATTGAATGCGATCAGGAACGCATTCAAAAAAGATTGGAAACAGGATACCTTGATCGATCAACAACTTCTTTGGAAGAAGCTATAACATTAATAAATCAATCAACAAAAGAAAAACAACCTCTTTCTGTTGGCTTGCTTGGAAACGCGGCTGAGATATTACCAAAAATGATCGCACTAAATATTAAGCCAGACATTGTTACTGATCAGACTTCAGCGCATGATCCGGTAAATGGATATTTACCTCTCAACTGGTCAATTGAGGAATGGCATGAGAAACAAATTACTGATCCTGATGCAGTTGCCAGGGCAGCGAAAACCTCTATGGCAAAACATGTTGAAGCAATGTTGGAATTTTATCGAGCTGGGATACCCACGGTTGATTATGGGAACAATCTAAGACAAGTTGCCTATGATGAGGGTATTAAAGAGGCTTTTGCTTTTCCAGGATTTGTTCCTGCCTATGTTCGTCCGCTTTTTTGTAGAGGTATTGGGCCATTTCGATGGGCTGCATTGTCTGGAGATCCCGAGGATATTTTTAAAACTGATGCTAAAGTTAAGGAATTGATTCCTGATGACAAGCACCTTCATCAATGGATAGATGCCGCTCAGAAAAAAATTAAATTTCAAGGACTGCCTGCAAGGATTTGTTGGTTAGGTTTAGGTCAGAGAGATCGCATGGCCTTGGCGTTCAATGAGATGGTTAGAAATGGAGAATTAAGTGCCCCGGTTGTTATTGGTCGCGACCATCTTGATAGTGGGTCAGTTGCGAGTCCTAATAGAGAAACTGAAAATATGCAAGACGGTTCAGATGCCGTATCTGATTGGCCATTATTGAACGCTCTTCTAAATACAGCCAGTGGTGCGACATGGGTTTCTTTTCATCATGGAGGTGGTGTTGGTATGGGATATTCTCAACATGCTGGTCTAGTGATTGTTTGTGATGGATCAAAAGAGGCGGATGAAAGGATTTCTCGTGTACTCTGGAATGATCCTGCTACTGGTGTCATGCGTCATGCTGATGCAGGATATAAAGAAGCCATTGCATGCGCATCTGCGCATAATCTTAATCTACCAATGATTGAATAATTAGGTAAAAAATATGAAATTACTTATTGATGATAAACCCTTAACATTGGATACGTTACGCAAAGCTTTTGAAGAGCCAATTTCTCTAGCCATAAATAAACAACTAAAAGAAAATATCAGGCTTTCATCTGATTATATTCAGGCAGCAACAAAGAGTGGTGAAGCGATTTATGGCGTAAACACTGGATT
>JAYZHY010000206.1:0-4094 GCA_036166115.1 Pseudomonadota bacterium
ACCTTATAACTTTCTTTTGGCCAAAATCTTGATGAATCAGGAGTGAGCATTTCATCTATAATGTATAATTTTTTATTAGCATCAAGTCCAAATTCAAACTTTGTATCCGCAATAATTATTCCTCTCGAATTAGCGTAATTTGCCGCACGCTCATAAATCTTTATTGAGATATCTTTGACCTCTGCTGCCAATTCTTCACCAATTAATGAAACTGTGCTTGCGTAATTAATATTTTCATCATGATCACCAGATCTAGCTTTGGTTGCTGGTGTGAATATGACCCTCGGAAGTTTTTGGGCTTGTTGCATACCTTCAGGGAGAGCAATTCCGCATATTTCACCATATTTCTTATAATCTCTCCAGCCAGAACCAATTAAGTATCCTCTGACTACAGATTCGATTGGCAAAGGTTTGAGTTTTTTTACGATGATAGCTCTTTGTTTTATTTTTTTTATTAACTCTTTATCTTTGATATATTGATTGATATTTATATTTGTAAGATGGTTAGGAACGAGATCTTCCATCATTTTGAACCAAAAATTTGATAATCCTGTAAGAATCTTTCCTTTCCCAGGCACGGCTTTCGGCATGATCACATCGTAAGCTGACAATCTGTCTGTTGCTACAATCATTATATGATTTTGATCTAAATCGTAAATATCTCTTACTTTGCCTCTTGCTAGAAGTGTTAAAGATGGTATATCAGATTCAAATAAGGTAGTCATAGAAATTTTACAATATATTCTTATATTTACAGAGGTTAGTAATTTAACAATTAATTATATATTAGGAGTAATATTTTTTTAAGAAGATTGCCTTTGAAATCTTTAATGATTTATATTTATGATTTATTTCGTAGATGAAAATATATAGGTAATTGGTTAGTATGTCTCTAACTCAGACTTAATTTGGAATTGTTTTGAACCCATTCATAGCTCCATCGATATTATCTGCTGATTTTTCTCGACTTGGCGAAGAAGTAAATGCTGTTTTGGAGGCAGGGGCAGATATTATCCATTTTGACGTAATGGATAATCGTTTCGTTCCAAATCTAACCATCGGCCCTCTTGTTTGTGAATCATTAAGAGAATCAGGTATTGATGCACCAATAGATGTTCATTTGATGGCTGAACCAGTGGACAGCCTTATTTTGGATTTTTCAAAATCTGGTGCTAACTATATAACATTTCATCCTGAAGCTAGCAGGCATGTTCATCGTTCGCTTAATCTCATTCGCAATGAAGGATGCAAAGCAGGCTTGGTATTCAGTCCTGCAACACCTTTGAATTGGTTGGAGCATGTTATTGATGATTTGGATATGATATTAATCATGTCTGTTAATCCTGGATTTGGCGGGCAATCCTTTATCGAATCATCTTTGGAAAAAATAAAAGATGCTCGAAGAATCATTAATGATAGTAATAAAGAAATACGCTTGGAAGTTGATGGTGGAGTTAAAATTAATAATATTGCGAAAATAGCAGCAGCAGGCGCTGACACTTTTGTTGCAGGCTCAGCAATTTTTGGCAGTGATGATTACTCAAAAACAATTAGCTCAATGAAAGAAGCAATTAACTCAGTGATGAAGTGAAGATAGGCTTCCGAGAAGTTCTTCTTAGAAGTAATAAGCAGTTTTGGTCATAATTTTTGAAGTAATTTTCATAGCACTTCTGATAAATTTTGGTAATTCCTCGGCGCCCGCATTCTTAGCATTTTCTCCATGCTCCTCTTCTTCTATGCGCATTTGAGTTACTATCTTTCTGCTTTTTTGATCATTCTCTGGTAATAAATTGAGGTGTTTAGTTAGGTGTTCACTCACCTGTTTTTCGGTTTCTTCTATAAATCCAAGTGACCATTTGTCACCAAAAAAGCTAGAAGCTGCACCTATTACAAATGATCCAGCGTACCATATTGGACCCAGTTTACTTGTTTTTTCGCCGAGCTCTTCAACTCTTTCTCTGCACCAATTTAGGTGATCTAATTCTTCATCTGCAGCATTATCCATTTGTTCTTTTATTGATGGATTTTGTGTAAATACTGCATGTCCTTGATACAGGCCTTGTGCAGCTATTTCCCCGGCATGATTAATTCTCATAAGAGCTGCAGAATGAGCTTTTTCGTTATCTGTTAGATTATTTTCTGAGGTATCTTCGGCTGGATTTGGACGATAGTTTTTAGTTCGATTTGATTCTATCAATAATCTTATTTGGTCAACAGACGAAAAAAACCTGTCTATGGGGTCATTAATTTCTTGCTTCATTATTAGATTGTACCCTAGGATTATATCTTTATTAAATCTTTTCTCCTAGGTTAATGCTTTATTTTTATGAGTCATTTTAAGTTAAAAATAATTGTTATGTTTGCAATGAGAGTTTGGCTGCAGTAAAATTTCGCGCCTTTCATATCTTTATCTTTATGATCACTAAGTCATGATAAGATGAGTTTAATGAAGGATTTTTTAAAATTTTTTTGTTAAAAAAATGGAAAATATAATGAAGACCTTTTCAGCAAGACATGATGAAGTAGAACGTAAGTGGTATTTAGTTGATGCCAGCGGTAAAACTCTTGGCCGTTTGGCTGCAGATATTGCCTCTAAATTACGTGGTAAACATAAAGTTGAATATACACCTCATGTGGATACTGGTGACTACATTGTGGTCATTAATGCGGAAAAGATTCGTGTTACGGGTAATAAAATGAAGGGCAAAATGTATCATAGGTATACTGGATATATTGGAAATTTAAAATCAATGACCTTAGAGAAATTACTCAAAGAACACCCAGAGAGAGCAATACAATACGCGGTTAAAGGAATGTTGCCACGTAATTCTTTGGGGCGCAAAATGTTTTCTAAATTAAAAGTATTTGTAGGATCTGATCATGATCATGCTGCACAACAACCAATACCATTAGAAATGAATTGCTAAAGAAAAATACAAAGTGAGAAAATAATGGCAGATGCGCAATATTATGGAACTGGGCGGCGAAAAACATCGACCGCAAGAGTTTTTATCAAGAACGGTAAAGGCGATATTACAGTTAATAAAAAACCTTTAGATGTTTTTTTTGGTAGAAAAACTGCACAAATGATAGTTCGTCAACCGCTTGAATTAACTGATACTAATGGAAAATTTGATGTAAATGTGACTGTCAAAGGTGGTGGAATTACAGGTCAGGCGGGAGCTATCAGGCATGGGTTGACTCGTGCATTAATGAGTTATGATGAATCTTTACGATCTAGCTTGAGAAAAGCAGGATTTGTGACACGTGATGCCCGTGAAGTTGAAAGAAAGAAAGTAGGATTAAGAAAAGCAAGACGCGCAACACAATTCTCTAAACGATAAACCCAGCGTAATATATGTCGAAAATTACCTTAGCAAATGAAAGTCATTTCGATGAATTGGCTAGGTTGTTTAATTTGTATAGAGTTTTTTATAAACAGCCATTTGATAAAGGCATGGCGATCGATTTTGTAAAATCAAGAATAAAGCAGAAACAATCCATTGTTTTTGTTGCAGAAGAGTCAGATGGTATTTTGAGTGGATTTGTTCAATTATACCCCTCTTTTTGCTCTGTAAGCGCCATCCCAATATTGATTCTTTATGATCTGTTCGTTGATGAAGAAGAAAGAGGTCAAGGTATTGGGCGGAACCTCATGAACAAGTCAACTGAATATGCAAAATTAAATGGATTTAAGAGACTAGAATTGTCAACAGCTAAAGACAACTTTATCGGTCAATCTTTGTATGAATCTTTGGGTTATGAATTAGATGAAGAGTTTTTAAATTATTCGTTAGAAGTGAAATAGAAGACATGTTTTCTGAATAATAGTATATTTTTAAGCTGATTAAGACTCACCTAAACGGTTTAAACCAGTTCTTCTACTGCTTCATTATTAGCGATTAATAGTTTATCAGCTGGTCGGTTGGCAAATATACCTACTGTTACAACACCGGGGATCTGATTGATCAGTTGTTCCGTATCAATTGGATTTAATATTTTCAAGTTGTGAACATCAATTATTTCGTTCCCATTGTCTGTCAAGAAACCTTCTCTCCAAATTGGCTGCCCTTTATTTTTAATAATTTCTCTTG
>JAYZHY010000207.1:0-2893 GCA_036166115.1 Pseudomonadota bacterium
AGTTGATATTCATATTCTTGAACTATCAAGTTTCCATTTGCATAGATGTAAATATTTACCGGCTAAAGTAGCTGTTCTCTTGAATATTTCTAAAGATCATCTTGATTGGCATGGGAGTGAAGAAAATTACAGAAATTCTAAATATAGAATTCTTAAAGATGCATTGTCTTCTGTTTATAATCGTAATTTAGGGGATGTAGAAGAATATCTAAATGTTAATCCTAAATTAACTTTTGGTAATAACCAAGATGCAGGTGATCAATATGGAATTTTAGTTGATTCAGAAGGTTCTTTCTTATCAAAAGGTAAAAAGAAATTATTGAACTGTGGCGAAATAAAGTTACGCGGGATTCACAATTATGAGAATTTAATGGCGGCATTGGCTGTTTCGGAGTTAATTAATCTTGATATTTCAGATGCAATGCTATCAGCAAAAGAGTTCAAAGGATTACCCCATCGGATGCAATTGGTCGCAGAACATAATTCTATCGATTTTATTAATGACTCTAAAGGAACTAATGTTGATGCGGCAATGGCTTCAATCAATTCCATTATTAGTCCTGTCATCTTATTAGCGGGTGGTCAAGGAAAAGGTGGGGATTTTAAATTTTTTGCAGAATCGGTACATTCAAAATTAAAACAAATAATCTTATTTGGTGAAGACGCTCAAATTATTGGGAAAGAATTTGAAAATTTAGTACCCATAAAATATGCAAGCAATCTTGAAGAAGCTATTTCTTTTGCTTATAAAAATAGCTCCACTGGCGATACCATTCTTTTGTCACCGGCCTGTGCCAGTTTTGATCAGTTTGATAGTTACATTCATCGTGGCGAAGAATTTACTAGAATAGTAAAAGGATTACCCTCATGAATGTAGTTGGATATTTTGAGAATATAAAACTTACACTTAGGCAATCAGTAAAAGTTGATATAACATTTTTACTAATTGTCTTATCACTAATAATGATCGGCTTGATAACTCTGTCATCAGCATCTAGTGCTATCTCAGAGGATATATCAGGAACTCCATTTTATTATCTAAATCGTCAGATATTTGCTGTTTTTATCGGTTTCTTGTGTGCGTTATGTTGTTTTTTTGTGCCTACTCAACACTGGAAGAACTTGGGCCCTTGGTTATTGATTTTAGGGTTAATTTTATTGGTTGCTGTATTGATACCCGGGATAGGTCGTGAAGTGAATGGGTCAACTAGATGGATTCGACTGGGCGGGATGATAAATGTTCAAGTTTCTGATCCAGCAAGGTTATTTATTATGATTTACGTTGCAGGCTATTTGGTCAGAAGAAATAAACAGTTGAGAGAAGGCTTCGTAGGTTTCCTTAGACCTATGGTGGTGCTCGGAATCGCTTCGATTTTACTTTTAAAGGAAACTGATTTCGGCGCGACAGCAGTTTTACTTGTTACGGTTTTATCAATGTTATTAGTAGCAGGGGCCAGAATAAGAGATTTCTTATTATTTGTATTCACTACTTCTGCTTCTTTAGTAATCTTACTGCAATTCTTTCCTGATCGTATGAGGCGTTTTACTGGGTTCCTTGATCCCTGGGACAAGAGTGTTGTATTTGACTCTGGTTATCAATTAACACAATCACTTATTGCTATTGGTCGAGGAGAATGGTTAGGAGTGGGTTTAGGTAATAGCGTGCAAAAGTTATTTTATTTGCCAGAAGCACATACTGATTTTATCTTTGCTGTTTTTGCTGAAGAGTTTGGCTTATTAGGGTCATTGATATTAATTTTATTGTTTGTACTTTTGATATGGAGGATATTTCGTTTGGCTATCAGATCTGCTAGAGCTGACCGTTTCTTTGAGGCATATTTCTGTGTTGGCGCTGGATCTTGGTTGGCATTACAAGTGATAATTAATCTTGGTGTTAGTATGGGTGGATTACCTACAAAAGGGTTAACCCTTCCATTGATTAGTTACGGAAGAAGTAGCTTGATAATGACTATGATAACTTTAGGTATGCTTTTAAGAATTTATCACGAAATAAATTCGAACTATATTCATAAATCTCAGCCTTCAAAGAAGAGAATAAAATAATGAGTCGAGCTAAAATATTAATTATGGCTGGAGGGACGGGAGGGCATGTGTTTCCTGGTCTTTCTGTTGCAAAAGCGTTAATGGAATCGGGTTGTTCAGTAATTTGGCTGGGTACAAAAGAAGGAATTGAGAATAAATTAGTTCCAGAAGCTGGCATTGACATTGAATTTATAAGTGTTATGGGACTACGTGGAAAGAATATTAGAACAACAATGATTGCTTTGAGAAGAATGTTTGCTGCTTTTTTTCAATCTTTTCTTATCCTTATGCGTCACCGTCCCCAAGTAGTTCTTGGTATGGGTGGATTTGCGAGTGGTCCGGGAGCCTTGGCTGCCTTTGTTTTGAGGTATCCATTGATAATTCATGAGCAGAATGCTGTTCCAGGTAGCACAAATAGATTCTTATCTAAAATTGCCTCATCAGTATTAGAAGCTTTTCCTGGTAGTTTCCCGAGTAATATCAAAGCAATAACAATTGGCAATCCAGTAAGACGAGAGATTGCAGAGATTGAGGAGCCAAATAAGAGATTGGAAGATCGTGAGGGTCCAATAAGGATCCTTGTAATAGGAGGAAGCCAAGGGTCTCTAATCTTAAATAAAGCTGTGCCCATAGCTTTAAAAGAACTTTCTTTAATTACTAAACTTGAGGTGCTTCACCAGGCTGGACATAAGACTATATCTCAAGCAAAAGAAGCATATGAAAATGTTCCAGTTGGACTTTATCTGGTAGAGTTTATTGAGGATATGGCAGATGCATATAAATGGGCTGATATGGTTATATGTAGAGCAGGAGCAATGACAGTTACTGAATTAACAAATGTTGGTTTGCC
>JAYZHY010000208.1:0-7073 GCA_036166115.1 Pseudomonadota bacterium
TATTACAGTCATTTGGATTACTCATGATTTGAATGTGATCTTAATAGACTGGTGATGAAGGGGATGGATTTTGCCTTTGTTTTTGGATGACTCTCCTAATTTTTTGTCTTTTTGCTTCAGACAAATAATCAATAAACAATTTACCATTGAGATGATCAATTTCATGTTGTATACATATAGCCAATAAACCACTTACTTCTTGCTCTTTATTTACACCATTGCGATCAAGATAAGATACGCTTATTTTTTCAGCTCTAGTCACTTCATCCAAATATCCCGGAACGGAAAGACATCCTTCTTTTGAAATAGTTTCCCCCTCCCTACTTAAAATTTTAGGGTTTATCAGAACGTGCGGATCATCCTTTTCATTTGAAACATCTGTAACCAAAAGTCTTTTATGGAAGTCAACTTGGGTTGCTGCCAAACCTATGCCAGGAGCTGCATACATTGTTTCAAACATATCGTCTATCCTTACCTGTAGATTCTTATCGATTGCCTCTACTGGTAATGCTTTTTTTCTCAATTTTGGATCTGGAAACTCTAAAATCTTTAATATAGCCATAATTTTTTACTTTTATTCTTGCTCTTGATTATATATAAACACTATTTTAGTTGATAGTTTACATTGATTTTTTAGAATAAAATAAAAAACATTAAACAATAATTGACGATTGCTTAAGTTTGTTTCATGCTCCATATTTCATGTACGTAAGAAATTATCAAACTAAAAGAATGCAATAATAAATAATTAAAATCATTCTAATTACACTCAAAGGATCAATATTAAAATGAAAGAAAATGTTCTTGATGTCCTTATATATTTGTTTGAAACATACATTGAGACCGAAAGTGAACCAGAAACAAATCACAATACAATGAGAATTGATTTAATAAAAGCTGGCTTTAATAATAACGAAATTGATAAAGCGTTTGATTGGTTAGATGGGCTAACAAAGAACAATGAAGGAACAATAGGAAACCTTCATGATAATAACGCTAATAGAATCTATAATGATGCAGAGCTTAACCGTTTGAACTCAAATTGTCGCGGCTTCATTTGCTACCTTGAACAAATTAATATATTGTCAGCATCGCAACGTGAGCTCTTAATTGACCGACTATTGGCTCTAGAGACAAATGAAATTGAAATTGATCAAATAAAATGGATAGTGCTAATGATTCTTTTCAGCCAACCTGGCCAAGAGATAGCATACTCAAAGATGGAGGATTTACTCTTTGATTCAAGAGGTGACTTTCTTCATTAATAAAATGAATACCAAAAAGATATGACAAATAATCTTGTAATAGTTGAATCCCCTGCAAAAGCCAAAACAATTTCTAAATATTTAGGAAATGAATATGTTGTGAAATCAAGTATTGGTCATGTGAGAGATCTGCCAAAAGGTAAAACAGGTAACCCTGCAAAAAGAAAATCAATTCCAAAAAACATAACAGAGGAGGAAAAACTAAAACTTAAATCCCACAATGAAAGAATAAGATTAGTAAGAAGAATGGGTATAGATCCAGATAATGGATGGGCAGTCGAATATCAAATTATTCCTGAAAAAGAAAAAGTAATAAAAGAATTAAAAAAAGCTGCCAAAAATGTTGATCACATATATCTCGCAACAGATTTAGATAGAGAGGGCGAAGCAATTGCTTGGCACTTAAAAGAAGCACTCGGACCAAATAAATTTGAGTACTCCAGAGTTAGATTCAATCAAATAACAAAGGCTTCTATTATGGAGTCTTTCTCTGATCCCAAAGAAATAGACACAGATCTTGTTAAAGCTCAGCAAGCCAGAAGATTCTTAGACAGAGTCGTTGGCTTTGAACTGTCACCTCTTTTATGGAAAAAAATTGCCAGAGGACTTTCTGCGGGCAGAGTCCAATCAATCGCTCTAAGATTGCTTGATGAAAGAGAAAGATTGATTCAGGAATTTATTCCTAAAGAATTTTGGGAAATTTCAATGAATTTATATAATGCCGCAGAACAAAGTATTGTATTTTCTTTGTCTAGAAAAAAATCTGACCCATTATTGTCAGAAGATGAAGCAAAGAAAATAGAACAACTGATAAGAAACAATACATTATCCATTAATGAAATTATAAAAACCCCAACTAAGGTGCAACCAAAACCGCCTTTTATAACTTCAACACTTCAGCAGGCTGCATCTACTAGATTAAGCTTTAATGTGAAGAGAACCATGAGGGTTGCACAAAAATTATATGAAGCGGGCCACATCACTTATATGAGAACCGATGCCCCAAGTTTAAGTGTAGAATCAATTCAAGACGCAAGAAATTACATTCAACAGAATGTTGGAGAAAAATATATAACAAACAGCCCAAGAATATATTCAAGTACTGAAAACGCTCAAGAAGCACACGAAGCAATTAGACCTACTAATGCTTTTATTAAAGTTGATGATTTAGTTGAGTCAAGCGATGAAGAAGTTAAGTTATATAAACTAATATGGGATCAATACATAGCATCTCAAATGCCTGATGCAGAATACCTTTCAACATCCGCAAGAATCTTCATAAATGAATATATATTTAACGCAAAAGGGAGGGAGGTCGTATTTGATGGATATACAAAAATTGCGAAAAATATAAATCAAAATCAAGTTATTTTGCCTGCACTGTCTGAAGGTGAAGAATTATCTCTAGATAAATTGAATTTAGAACAAAAGTTCACAAAACCTCCAGCCAGATTTTCTGAAGCAGCATTAGTCAAAGAACTTGAGAAAAAAGGAATTGGCCGGCCATCCACTTACGCACAAATCATATCAACTATCCAAGATAGAGGTTATGTAGATATACAAAACAGAAGATTTTTCGTAAAAAAGATTGGGCACATTGTTACAGAACGGCTGATTGAAAGTTTTGATGAAATTATGGATTATGATTTTACAGCAAATTTTGAAAATAACTTAGACAAAGTTGCTAACGGTGAGCTTGATTGGAAAGATGTTCTAGATAGCTTTTATTTGTCTTTCAAAAAAGATTTGGATTCAGCGTCCCTTAATGAAGGCGGTATGCGCCCAAATAAACCGATCTCAACAGATATAATTTGCCCTGATTGTTCTACTCACAATATGGTTATAAGAAATTCTTCAAATGGAGTCTTTCTTGGCTGTTCTGGCTATGAAAATGCTGGAGAAGAAAAATGCAAAAAAACACTTAATTTAATTTCAGGTGATGAAGCAATTAGCATAGATGATCAAGAAGAAGCTCAAAACCTATTAATCAAAGAAAGATGCAATACATGTAATACCAGCATGGATAATTTTCTCATAGATGAGAATAGAAAATTACACATTTGTAGTAAAAACCCTGATTGTGAAGGATTCAAAGTTGAAAACGGAAACTTTAAAATTAAAGGTTATGACGGACCAACACTCGAATGCCATAAATGTGGCTCAGAAATGCAACTTAAAACCGGAAGATTTGGTAAATATTTCAACTGTCAAGATGATACCTGCGGGACCACTCGACAATTACAGAGAAATGGAGAACCGAAACCTATTAGCATGGAACCAATAAATATGCCTAATTTGTTATGTGTAAAATGTGAAGATCATTATTTATTAAGAGATAGCATGAAAGGCTTATTTCTTGCTGCCAGTAAATTTCCAAAAAACAGAGAAACTCGAGCTCCAAAAGTTTCTGAAATCAATCAATTAGAAAATCAATTTTTAGAGGCCTGTAAATATTTACCAAATAAATCCAAGCATATTTATCTAATGAGCGCTCCAGAAAATGACAGAGATGGTAATCCTTATGTTGTCAGATATAATAAAAGTGAGGATATTCACTATTTAGCTTCAGAAAAAGATGGTAAAAAAACCAAATGGACGGCGGTTTTCAATCATGGAAATTGGGAAGAACGATTAAAAGAATAGAAAAAATTTTTATATCAATAACACCATTCAAAAAAGAAAAAATTGATAAAGACGACTCAGTCAGAATGCATACAAAAAGCCAGCAAAATAATCAATAATGGTGGAATTATTGCCTATCCAACTGAAGGTGTATATGGATTAGGTTGCTTACCTGAAGATAGTAATGCTGTATTTCGGATTCTCGATATAAAACACCGAGATCAAAAAAAGGGCTTAATCATAATTGCTTCAGATATTGAGCAATTAGAAAAATGGACAACGTTAAGTGATAATGAACTTGATATAATTTTAAGAGAACAGAAAATTATTACGTGGATTGTTAAAAAAAATAAAAATGTTCCTTATTGGGTAAGCGGAGAACACGAAACGATTGCCATAAGATTAACAAAACATCCTATTGCTGCAGCGTTATGTGCTACCTCTAAGTCAGCATTAATTTCTACCAGCGCTAATATAACCGGGGAAGAGCCTCCAAAGAATCAGGTCATGCTTCGCTCCCTTTTTGGTGACGTAGTAGACTATATAGTTCCAGGTGATTGTGATTCTGAAATTGGCGCATCAACTATTAAAATTTTCACGACTGGGGAGATAATACGATCTTAATTTTTGATTCATATCAATAATTAAGATATTAAAAGAAGTAAACTTATTCATCTCTATTATGAAGCAAAAAGAATACAACTTAACACCAGTTAAAAAGTATCTAAAAGATCTTCAATCATCTATCACACAGAAACTAGAAGAAGTTGACGAACAAGGTAAATTTTTAATTGATAATTGGAAGAGGAAAGAAGGTGGTGGTGGAGAAAGTAGAGTTTTGACCAATGGGAATATCTTTGAACAAGCGGGTGTGAATTTTTCTCATGTACTTGGATCTCAACTGCCTTCTTCGGTTACTAAATCAAGGCCTGAATTAATTGATAAACATTATCATGCAACTGGTGTTTCTTTAGTTATTCACCCAAAAAACCCATACATTCCTACAACACATGCAAACATAAGATTTTTTTCCGCAGAAAATGATAAAGGTGAATCGATCTGGTGGTTTGGAGGTGGATTTGATTTAACACCATATTACCCATTTCATGAAGACGTTATTTCATGGCATCAGAATGCCTATGATACATGCAAAGAATTTGGTGATGACCTTTACCCACGTTTTAAAAAATGGTGTGACGATTACTTTTATTTAAAACATCGTAACGAAACTCGCGGAGTCGGTGGTTTATTTTTTGATGATTTTAATGAACTTGGATTTAATAAATCCTTTGAATTTATTCAAGCTGTTGGCAATAAATTTTTAAATGCCTATATACCAATTGTTAATTCTCGAAAAAATCTTGCTTATGGAGACCGTGAAAGAGAATTTCAACTATACCGACGTGGGCGCTACGTCGAATTCAATCTTCTATATGATAAGGGTACATTATTTGGGATAGAAAGCGACGGAAGAACTGAGTCAATTCTCATGTCACTGCCTCCTGCAGTAAAATGGCAATATAATTGGAAACCGGAAAATGATTCTCCAGAAAAAAAACTATACGATAACTATCTGAAACCGCGTGACTGGCTATATGAGAAATAACATCGTAATTACTTATGAATGATTTAAATAATAATCTACTGGGTGTATTTAGCCCTGTTATTACCCCTTTTAATAAAGACCTAAGCGTCAATCATAAGAAACTTATCCAACAATGTAAGTGGCTCTTATCACAAAATGTGGGGCTTGCTGTTTTTGGGACTAATAGTGAAGCTAACTCATTATCGATTGATGAAAAAATATTCTTGTTAGATAAGCTAGTTGACCATGGAATTGATCCAAATAAACTTATGCCTGGAACAGGTTGCTGCGCAATAACGGATACGATTAAATTAACAAAACACGCTGTCAAGCTTGGATGTGCAGGTATTTTGATGCTTCCTCCATTCTATTATAAGGCAGTAAGTGACGATGGATTATTCGATTATTTTTCTAATGTAATTGAATCAGTTAACGATGATAGGCTACGAATTTATCTGTATCACATTCCTCCGATCGCTAAGGTTGGAATAAGTCTACACCTAATAGAAGCCTTACTAAAAAATTATCCTCAATGCATCGCCGGAATAAAAGACAGCTCCGGCGATTGGGAGAATACCCAACGAATGCTTGATCAAAATTGGGATAACTTCAGTATTTTCGCTGGTAGCGAGGCCTTTCTCTTGCAAACATTGAGAAATGGCGGTGCTGGCTGCATCTCAGCCACAGCAAATATTAATCCCGAAAGAATTCATAAATTATATAAAAACTGGCAAGGTCCAGATGCAGATATTTGCCAAAAAGAATTAAATGATCTTCGCTCAATTGTTCAAAGTTACCCATTGATTCCAGCTTTAAAAGCTATTATCAGTCATTATCATAAAGATGATAATTGGAATATATTACGCCCACCTTTAAGAGCGATGAATAACGAAGATTCAAAAGAACTCATAAAAGAAATAAAAGAAATTAATTTTTCAATTAAATCTCTGCACTAGATTTACCATTAAATCTATGAAATTTAATGTAAAATAGAAAATTAACGTTAATTTCCTATTGAATATACTTTTAATGTTAATTTAGATGAAAAAATACACTGACATACATTTTCCAGCAATACGAATGCGGCGAACACGCCGCAGTAATTCACTTAGGCGTCTTGTGGAAGAAACAAATCTCAGTGTAAACGATTTAATTTATCCAACATTTGTTATGGAAGGAAAAAATCAACATGAACCCATAAAATCAATGCCAGGAATTTATCGTCAAAGTATTGACGGCATAACAGAAACTGCTGAAAAATTAATGTCTCTCAATATTCCTGCAATAGCAATATTTCCAATAATCGAAGAAGAGAAAAAAAGTCATGATGGAAAAGAAGCTTATAACTCAAAAGGTTTAATTCAGAAAACCATCAAACACATAAAATCTAAATTCCCAGAACTCACAATAATCACAGATGTCGCTCTTGATCCATATACAACTCATGGGCAAGATGGAATTATCGATGAAAATAATTATGTGCTTAACGATATCACTGTTGAAATACTTACAAAGCAAGCAATGTCTCATGCTGAGGCAGGTACAGATATCGTTGCACCATCAGATATGATGGATGGAAGAATTGGCTCAATTAGAAATGC
>JAYZHY010000209.1:0-7035 GCA_036166115.1 Pseudomonadota bacterium
AAAGAACCTGAACTCCTCGAAACGACTCTGTGCCGGCTGCATTCAGGGCTTTACTTAAAATACCAACAATAAAATCAAGTTTTACCGACATGCGGGTGGCACTTTGAAAAGTATATCCATTAACAAATCCAGAGCGCGGGTAAAATGCCTTAAGCATTTCAATATCACGGTGAACAAAAACATTCTCCCAAGGGATAAAGGCATTATCAAAAATAAAAATCGCATCATTCTCATCAAATCGACTGGAAAGTGGATAATCAAATGGTGAGCCAGTCGCTGCGGCATTCAATTCATAAGATGGTCTGCATATAAGCTTTATACCGGGCGTACACATATCCGCAAGGAACATTATAGCCATGGAATCATCATTAATTTCAGCCGCCATATTTTGACCAAGGAAATTATAATGAGTTAATGCTGATGATGTAGCCACTACCTTAGCACCGGAAACATAAATACCTGCATCGGTTTCTTTATCAATGGAGATGTAAACATCTTTTACATCATCGGCAATTTTGTCACGATCAATCGGTGGGTTTACCAAAGCATGATTAACAAAAGGTACGGCTTCTTGAGTGCGCTTATACCAATGCTTGGCATTGTCTGCAAATTTTCCATAGAAATCCGGGTTTGCACCAAGCGTATTTGTAAAACTGGCTTTATAATCTGGCGTTCTTCCCATCCAACCATAGGTCATCTTTGCCCATTCTGCCATTGCATCACGTTGTAAAAATAACTCTTCGCTATTGCGAGCATACCGAAAAAATCGATGGGTATAACCGCCTGATTCGGTATCCGTTTCACAAGTTAAAATTTCTCTTGTATCGTCAGCATGTAAAGCATCATAAAGTTTTGCAATCGATTGTACTGAATTTCTAAAAGCGGGATGAGTTGTTACATCTTTAACACGTTCGCCATAGATGTATACTTCACGATTATCCTGAAGAGATTCTATATATTCTTTACCATTGAATGGTCTTTTCTTGCCATCTAATATCTTTTCTGGTGGTAATGAGGTCAAACCCTTATCTCCTGATACTCTTTATGAGAAAATTTCCGAATACCTTGTGGTAAATAACTGATGTTATTAATTGTAAGTTTCTAATAAATAGCATATTAATACAATTATAAACTACAATTAAGAACTGACAGCAACTGCAAATTAAGAGATTAAATATGCCTTTAAATATTACAAATGAAGTTTTTATCACTTGCGCTATAACTGGATCCGGTGCATCACACAATAAATCATCCCTTGTACCAAGAAGCCCACAAGAAATTGCTGAAAGCGCAATTGATGCTGCAAAAGCTGGGGCTGCAATTGTACATTGCCATGTCAGAAATCCTGAAACTGGTGAACCATCAAGACTGCCATCACTTTACAAAGAAGTGACAGATAGAATTCGCGAATCAGAAACCGATGTAATCATCAATCTTACCGCAGGAATGGGTGGTGACGTGATTTTTGGGCCTGCTGAATCCCCCTTGCCTTTGCAAGATGGTACCGATATGGTCAGTGCCGCAGAGCGCATGGAGCATGTTCTTGAATGCAGACCAGAGATTTGTACTCTCGACTGCGGAACAATGAATTTTTCAGAAGATGTTATGGCAAACACGCCAGCCATTCTCAGAGCTATGGCTAAAATAGCAAATGATGCAAAAGCAAGAATCGAAATTGAAGCATTTGATACAGGGCACATTTGGTTTGCCAAAAAGCTTGTTGAAGAAGGATTGATAGATAACCCTGTTTTAATTCAACTTTGTATGGGTATTCCTTGGGGTGCTCCAGATGATATGAATACACTCATGGCAATGGTTAACAACATACCTAAAGACTGGATTTTTTCGACCTTTTCAATTGGTCAGCATCAAATGCCTTATGTCGCCGCCGCGCTGTTAACTGGGGGAAATGTAAGAGTTGGCCTGGAAGACAATATTTATCTAAAAAAAGGTGTGCTTGCTACCAACGCTCAATTGGTCGAAAAGGCATTAAAGATTATCAATAATATGGGTGCATCAATATTAAGCCCTGCAGATGTTAGAAAAAAATTACAGCTAACCAAACAGTAAAAATTAAACCATGAAAGCTTGGTTGATCAAATCATTATGTTACAATTCTTGGCATGCAAAATGGTGTTACTTTTTCGCATAGAATACCTTAAAAATTAAAATAAGCTTGTAGAGGTGGCAGAGCGGTTGAATGCACTGGTCTTGAAAACCAGCAAGGGTTTGTAGCCCTTCGAGGGTTCGAATCCCTCCCTCTCCGCCAGTACAAATAGCTTCAGATACAATCATTTTCAAACTTGTATCTTTCGTTTAATCCCTTATTATATTATTAAGAAATTAAATAAATTATATTGGAGAGAGGTGTTTATGTCTTTCGTTGTTAAGTTTTACAAAAATAATAGAGGAACGATATTAAGGACTGTTATTTATACCATCGGTCATTTTATGATTGCAGCAGCGTGCGTTATGTATTTTACTGGCGCCTCATTTGAAGCGGCAATCACTGATGCAGTCATTGAGCCGCTAATAAACGGTGTTTGGTACTTAGTTCTGGATAAATTTTGGGCCAGTAAGGTTGACTCAAGAACAGCAATTGCCTGATAAAAATCAGTCTGTCAGATCCTTGTAAGCAGAGGCAATAAGACCTTCTGGGCCTCCGATTCTTCTGCCACTACTCCAACGCTCATCGAATTCTGATGTTATCTTCGCCTCTTGAATCTCGGACAAGCTCATATTCTGTTCGATCAATTTAACCATTTTTCCCCTAATAATATAAAGCATCTCAACAGCCAATTTAACATGATTGACATCAGTAACTTTGCCATGACCAGGTATGATTTTTGTATCATTATTCGATAAATCAATCAGTAGCTCATAAGCCTTAATAGTGCCCAAAAAACTACCTCCATTATTAACATCAATATAAGGGTAACTTTCTGAACGATAGACATCACCCGTATGTATAACATTTGCCTCATTAAATTTTATAAAAGAGTCATTGTTAGTGTGCGAATTAGGCACTTTAAAGACATGCACATTCTCATTATTTATATGAAAATTTACGTCCTTACTGAAAGTAACTAAAGGTGGAGATTGCTCATATCCGGCAATCTTCATTTGCGATCTAACATTTTCATGACCGACGATTAATGCGCCCAGTTTTCCAAAATTTTCATTACCACCAGTGTGATCTGGGTGCATATGGGTATTTATTACGAAACGAATGGGTTCGTCAGAAACGGTTTTAATGGCTTTGACTATTTTCTCGGTAAGAGGTGCATACTGATCATCAATCAAAAGTATCCCATCATCGCCGAATATCATTCCAATATTACCACCTCGGCCAGCAATATATAGAACATTATTGGACACTGGGTGAACCTTCATTTCAACGTCATTAAAGTTTTGAGAAAAAATAACTGTTGAAAAAAAACTGCACATAAAAATACAAAAAATCGTTTTTCTAACCATTGCCTATCCCTCTAAAATTATTACAACTAAGGATTTAACGTTAGCATATGTATAATAAATAAAAAAATATAATAGAGGAAAACATGAAAATATTATTATCACTTGCAGTATTACTGGTAACAATTTCTGTAAATGCCGATGACGTTAACTACTATACTTCTGAAACAACGATTTCTAATAATTACCCATTTTCTAATGCTGTAACGGTTGGAGATATTGTGTATCTATCTGGAATGATTGGTGAAAAAAATGGTGAATTGGCAGATGGAGGAATTGTAGGTCAAACGCACCAAGCAATGAAAAATATGCAAACACTTCTAAAAAAACATGATCTTGATCTAAATAATGTTTTTAAATGCTTAGTTATGATTGATGATATTTCACAATGGGGTTTATTCAACTCTGTGTATGTGCAATATTTTGAAAGGCCTTATCCCGCAAGAAGTGCATTTGGTGCAGATGGTTTGGCATTGAATGCAGCATTTGAAATTGAATGTATGGCAAAAATACCTAGTAATTAATTTGTTTCTTTATCTCTTGGCTACACATGTAACCGGGTGTTCCTGCAATTGAACCGCAAGGGTAAGTACCAGCACCACACAAATAAACATTTTCTTTGTCTGCGAAACGATAAAAATGATTCTTTGGGTCAGAAGAAAAGTTCCGATCAAAATAAGTTTGACCGCCTGTTAACATAGTATGATCGATATTACCTCCCGGAAAATGGAAGAGTTGTTGTAGATCTTTTGGTGTCAATAAACGTGTCCATATACAGTCTTGAGGATTTTTAATGTACTGAAGAACTTTTTCCCTAGCCTGCTTCTCGATATGTGGTAAAGCATCTCCTTTCTTGTTCAGTGAAAAATTTTTAAAGAACACCGCTAACCGATCAAAAGGCTCTTGGAGATTCATCTGTCTCATGGCAGCACCTTCACAATATATCTGCATATATCCAGGATCATAATCATAATCACCACCTCTGACGTTTAATGTGGCATTCTCGAAATCAGATAGTGTATCCACTGAAAATAAGAACCTAAATGCCATATCGGTATCAGGGAGATCTGTAGCGTCTTTCCATTGAATAGGATTTTTAAACATCATATTTAACTTACCGCTACTTCCAAGGTATTTCTTTTTTGAGGCACTTTCAATTTGAGCATGATTGCCAACTAACTTATGTGCCGTTAAGGGGTCAGTAGCAAAAACAATATAATCAAAATCAATGTTCTTTACATGGGCTTTGGATTTAATTTTAGTCCTCCCTTTATTTAAATCCACTTCCTCTACCTTACTACCAAGAAATAACTTTACACCTAATTGTTGATTAATCCGACCTAGAGTCTCAGTGATCTTCCAAATACCTCCTTTAACAAAACCATAGTAACCTCCAAAAATTGAACCGGAATCCATCATTGGCAAGGTGAAAGCAGAAAATGGCTCGCTCAATGAAACAGGACCACTTTCAGAGATTGTCATAGCCATGAATATTTTTAGACGTTCACTGGTCAAATAATGATCAAAAAGTGCTTTGGCGTTACCTGTTATCCAGAGATCGGTCAATTCATTTCCCAAAGCTATTTTGGCCGCTTGAATGGTTGGAGGAATTGCATTTCTATAACCTTCTTGAAGAAAGTTGATTACCCGTGTTTCATCGTTACGAAACTCTTCAATACTGCCTCTTTCACCCCATTTACTTTTAAGTTCTATATTTAGTTCTTTGGGGTCTCTGTATAATTTTGTGGCAACATTATCACCTGGAAAATGAAGCAATTTTGGATGTGTTGGGGCAAATGTTTCAAGGCTATTTGACAGACCTGTTTCCTCAAACACAAAATCCTGCATAAGCCCCAAAACTGAGGCACCAAGAGCGTATTTTTGAGAAATACCTTCAACACTCATTACTTCAGATACACAAGCTCCGCCTATTTTTTCAGCGCGATCAGCCATAGTGACATTATAGCCAAGCCTTTGGAGGTAGTTTGCTGCAACCAAACCATTTATTCCGGCACCAACGATTAATATATTTTGCTTGCTCACAAGAGGCAGATTACATCTTTAAATTATATTCTGAAATATTTACTCTAAAAAAATCCGTAAATAGATTGAGCGCTTTATTAGAAATTTAACTCTAGCATTGCATCATAACTCCTAGAAGCTGTTTTCAATGAATTCGGTGGATCGTCTCTTTCGACATAATAATGCTCGAGTCCAGCCACTGCATTGTATTTAAATATTTCTGAAAAGTTGATGATACCGTCACCGACATCGGCCATCTTTGTATTACTTTGCATATCCTTGACGTGCCATAAAGGAAAACGCCCAGGATAATCTCTGATGTATTTTATTGGATCAACATCAGCTTTGGTCGCCCAGTATAAATCGAGCTCAAAACTAACCAGATCAGGATTAGTTTCTTCAAGTAAAATATCCATAGGAACACTGTTATTAAGTAATTGAAAATCAAAATCATGATTATGAAAAGCAAACCTCAATCCATGTTTTTTACAGCGTTCACCAAAAGAATTAAATAAGTCTGCATGTGTGCGATATTGATCAATATTTATTCTTTCGCTTGGATCAAGAAAAGCCATAACGATAAACTCATGACCTACTTCTAAAGCTGCTTCGATAACTTGATTTGGATAATCTCGCAATAATTGAATTTCGATATGTGTGGATGGTGAATGCAAATTATTCGCAGAGAGGATAGATTTAATTTGACTGGGTGTTTTGCCAAAATAACCAGCGAATTCGACCTCTTTGTAGCCGATTTCAGCAATACTTTGAAGTGTATTGCTGACGCTCTCTTTCATTATATCCCGGACAGTGTATAACTGTATCCCAATATTACCTAAGCCGTGATTTTCTAAATCAGCAGCAAATAATGATTTCTTTTGATTAAGTATCCCTAATGAGCTAAGCATTAACGAATTTCTTAAAAAATTTCTACGGTTAATATGTTCAATCTTTATCAATTTATATCCTCCCTTCTTTTAGCATATCGACAGCGGTAGACGCGGCTCTTGCAGTAAGTGCCATATAAGTCAAAGAAGGATTTTGACAAGCACTGGAAGTCATGCAAGAGCCATCGCTGATAAATAAATTAGGCACGTCATGCGCTTGATTATATTTATTCAGTACTGAGGTTTTAGGGTCATGCCCCATTCTAGCGGTACCCATTTCATGAATTGCTAATCCAGGCGGTGCTGAATTATTGTAAGTTTTTACGTTTATCATGCCAGATGCTTCCAGCATTTCTTTTGCGTCTTCTGACATTGCTTTAAGCATCTCCAGTTCATTATCGCGAAGCATGCAATCAATATTTAATATTGGAATACCCCATTTATCCTTTAGTTTTTCATCCAGCCATACTCGATTTCTCTTATCTGGTAACATTTCCCCAAACCCACCTAAACTAAATGTCCATGAACCCGGTCTTCTTAATTGCTCTTTTAGGCTTTTACCAATTCCATCGATCGATTTTGCTCGATTCCAGCTCGGTCGTTTTCCTCCACCTTGAAAACCGAAACCTCTAAGAAACCTCTTATCTTTAGA
>JAYZHY010000210.1:0-9773 GCA_036166115.1 Pseudomonadota bacterium
GCTTTCGATTTGGCTTTGATAATAAAGATAATTATAAGGACTTGATACAAAAGATACCCACTTCATTAATCAATGTTCCGGAAATAGGGTTATTAGGCATAGGTCGCTTTTTTAACACAGAAACAACGATTGATTTTAATTAGTCACTTCAAAGACCCTAGAATCTCCTCGATCTCTTGGGTCTGAGGCAGCAATCCATGAATCTTTGTTTCTCATAATCACCTGCACGTCTCCAAAGTCATAACTATGAGGAATTGTTTTATAACCTTTTTCCGCAAGAAGTGAGACAGTCTCTTTAGGTAAAGTGTTTCCTATGGAAAATCCATTGTAGGTAATCTCATCCGGTGGAAGCAATTGATGATGAAATCGAGTGGCCTTAATGGCTTCATATGGTGACATATCAAAATCAATTATATTTGTAACTGTTTGAAAAACGCTCGTAAAGATTGTTGAACCACCAGGCGTACCCAGAACCATCTCAACTTCATCATTTTTTAGGATAATTGTGGGTGACATTGAAGATAACATTCTTTTTTCAGGTTGAATTTCATTGGCAATATTGCCCACGACCCCAAAAATATTGGGCACACCTGGTTTTGCACTGAAGTCATCCATTTCGTTATTTAATAAAAATCCAGCTCCTTCAACTACCACACCGCTCCCATAATTCCAATTAATTGTGTAGGTATTAGCAACGGCATTGCCCCATTGATCTACTATTGAATAGTGAGTGGTATCTGGCGATTCTAAACCGGGATTAACACCTTCAATGGTTGAAATGGCATCTGGATTCACCTCTAAAGCCCGCTTGGCAATGTATTCTTCGCTGATTAAGGTTTGAATATCTACATCAAAAAAATCAGGATCTCCCAAATACTCGGCTCTGTCAGCAAATACCCTTTTTTCCATTTCAGCCACCAAATGCATATATTGTGCAGAGTTATGCTTAAGATCCGTAAAATAATGTTGGATGTAGTCTTTCATTTTTAACAATTGGATTATCGCAAAACCTCCAGAACTTGGCGGCCCTGCTGAAATGATCTCATATTCACGCCAATTTACCCTTAGTGGTTCGCGCCAGACAGCCTCATATGAGTTCAAATCCTCCATTGTTATGAGACCATTACTTTTTTTCATTTGCTCAACAATAAGAGTTGCCGTTTCGCCTGAATAAAAATCTTTCGCACCAAACTCTGCAATTCGTTTTAAAGTTTCAGCTAACTCTGGTTGTTTGAATTTTTTTTCTGTATCTATGCGAAGAAAATTTTGATTAAAATTTGTTTTATTTTTAAACCAATCTTGCATGCTATGTATATCGTCTACCAATATTTTTGCTGGTAAAAAACCGTCTTCCGCAAGTTTGATGGCAGGTTCGACTAAATCTCTCCATGGAAGTTTCCCAAATCTTTGGTGCGCTTCCCAAAAACCCGCAACAGTTCCAGGCACTCCAACTGCTTGACCTCCAATTAAGGTTGAGTATTCAATAACATTACCATCTTGATCGAGATACATATCCCTGTGAGCTGCTTTTGGCGCTTTCTCGCGGTAATCCAAAAATGCGATTTCATCATCCATTTTAATTGTCATAAAACCACCACCACCAATATTTCCTGCATCGATATAAGTCACAGCAAGCGCAAGTCCTGTTGCGATGGCAGCATCAACAGCATTGCCGCCTTTATTGAGTATTTCTTGGCTCACGTTTGAGCCAAAATTATCAGGCGTGGCAATTGCTGCATAACTTTGAGAAGATCTATTTCCTTCTTCTCTAGATAGGTCGCACCCCTGAGCAAATACCAGACATGAAAAACTTAAAACGATTAGAATATTTAATCTCAAAGCGAAATCCATGCCGTTTTGAGGTCTGTATACTTTTCTAGGGCATGGAGTGATCTATCGTGACCATTACCCGATTGTTTTACCCCGCCGAGAGGAACTGTAAGATCTGCACCCCCATAACAGTTAACATGTACTACTCCAGCCCGAATTGATTTAATCATCCTGTGGGCTTTACTTAGATCTGATGTCCATACCGCTGAAGCTAAACCATAGACTGTCTCATTTGCGATTTTTACTGCTTCAGCTTCATCCTTGCAGGTTAAAATACTTAAAACTGGTCCAAAGACCTCTTCTTGAGCAATCTTCATATCATTACTGATCTTCGAGAACACAGTTGGCTCCATATAGAAGCCACCTAATTCTTGATTGATTTGCTTGCCTCCTGATCCAAGTATGCCGCCTTCTGCTTGTGCATTTTCCACATAATTGAGATTTTTATTCAGTTGTTCTTGAGATGATATTGCACCAAGGTTTGATTGAAGGTTCAACGGATCTCCAACTACTATATTTTGAGATTCTTTGATTAATTTTTCTGTGAATTCATCGGCAATTGATTCTTCTATAATTAATCTGGAGCCGGCCACACAAACCTGACCTGAATTCCTAAAAATACCCCATAAACTTTGTGATACTGCTGCATCAATATCGGGCGTATCAGCGAATACTATATTCGGAGATTTGCCACCTAATTCAAGATAAACCTTTTTTAGGTTGGAACGAGAAGAATACTCAAGAATCTTTCTTCCTACCTCACCAGAACCAGTAAATGCGATAACATCCACATCCATATGCATGGCCAGCGCCTTCCCGGCAACTTCACCTTCCCCAGTTATTACATTGAAAACCCCCTCTGGAATACCTGCTTCAATTGCCAATTCAGCTAACCTTAATAAGGACAAAGATGCATTTTCTGCTGCTTTAATTATTATTGAATTGCCTGTAGATAAAGCTGGCGCAAATTTCCATGAACCTATCAACAAAGGAAAGTTCCATGGAATGATGGCACCAATCACACCGATAGGTTCACGGTGAATTAATCCGAGGATATTGTCTGGTGTTGGAGCAATTTCACCATACATTTTATCAATAGTTTCGGCGTAATAACGAATACATGCCGCTGCACTCATTGGTTCAGCCATGATAGCCATATTAATCTCAGTGCCATTATCTCTAACCCCTAAAACCGCAATCTCTAATGCATTTTCTTCGATAAGTTCTGCAAATTTATATAGCACTTTCTTTCTTTCTTGAGGTGAGGTCTTTGACCAGTGGCCACTCTCAAATGATTTTCTAGCAGTTTTCACTGCATGATCAACGTCAGCCTCATTCGCATTGGCAATTGTAGTAAGTGTTTCTCCGTCTATAGGACTTGTAACCTCTAGCGTTTTCCCTGATTTTGATGGTATCTGCTTGCTACCAACAAATAAATTTTGTGCGCTGATCCTTTTATTTCTTAGGGTATCGATATCTTCTTGTTTAAGCATATTTATCTCTTTTTATTAGTGACAAGCCTGTCCATATTTTTTTAAACGGTAATAATTATAAGGAAGTGGCGTCAAGAATCCTGCAATTAACATAGGTAATATAACCTCAGGGGTTAGCATAGCGCCACCAGTGATAATGACATCTACAATATTCATGGCTGCTTCCATTGAAATCATGGAGATAAGAGACATACCAATGGCAACCTTAAACGCCTCCTTGAGAATCATTTGTCTAGAGAGTATGAATGTTTCCAGTATTATTGAAGTGATCAAACCATTCATAATCGCTAAAGAGAGAATAATCCATTTGTGATCCGTTGGGTTTAGGTATTCTGTCACCTGAAAAAAATAGATTGTACCAAAGTCACCTATCGAACAACCTAACAGACACCATAATGTGTTATAGGAAGCAGTTCTCCATGTGTGTCGACAGCTCCACGATATGTTCTTTGCATCATAGGTATTTTCCATTTTTCTTTTTCCCTTAACTGTCAGATTCAGTCTATCTGCCTTCGATGGGATCTATCAAAATACATATCGAGCTTATTTTCATTGTACATTTGTCGAAAAAAAGAGTCCGGATCACATTCGTATGGGTATATTTCTGTATTCGGGTCCCTGATCCATTTTCGTCGCCTTATAGGGGGGTTTTTGTAATTATCAGGATCCAGGAGAGTGATTACTGCAGTAAGCGTATTGCCATCTTTACTAAGATTATATTGCTCATGCATTCGGGCGCCTTCAGAAATTGGCTCGCCACGAAAATCCCTGACATTTCCTTCGAGTAATTGTGTTTCTATAATAAGAGTGTTGCCATTCCAACGACCATTAGAAAACCCCATAGCTGACGGCGGAAAATATTCCGGTGGTTGTTTATCATTCATAAAAATACGACGAATCTCACTGTCAACTTCATACAGGAAAGTTAACCTATTATTACTTTCTAAAATTTCGAATGGGTAAGCACCCCAAGCAACAATTGCAACAATACCTGGGGAAACACAACGCACATTAGGTTGATCGTAATGATTGATGTATTCATCATGCCATGTTTGAGCTTTATCCGTCAGATCCATAGAATATTTTCGAAAATCCATACCGGGAGCAGGAGTCCAAATTCCAGATATGTCAACCGCTTGAGGTGGTAAATTGATGTTTTCAGTGGTTTTACGTGCAGCCATCCAGTAGCCACCTGCTTCAGGGGTTTCGGTGGTGCCCTCTATGGTAAATGTTCCTGACATATCCTGATTTGAATATTTACCTATTAACCGTCGAAAAAAAACAAAACCAGCCAAATCTCTACTGTCAATGAGAATCTCAATTGAATCTCCTTCTACATTGATCTCAACTGGTCCACCTTCAACATGCCCTTCCCAATTTCCATTGGATTCTTTGAGGGATAGTTGGCCAATGATGGCTGCCTTATTATCTGTGGGGGCGCCTATTACAACTGAATTATCAATTTGTACTTTTCCGCCATTAAGCATTAACATCCATTCGCCCTCTATAGAATCTTGTGCAAAACTAGATGAAGAGATAAAGATCATTAAAAGTAAGGTTCTACATATAGAAAATTGATTAAGTCTTAGGTTTTTCCATTTATCTTTTATTTCTTGACTGTGAATCATTTTTTATCGCCTAATTCGTGTGAGTCGGGATAATCTTGTCCTAAGCTGGAACCGTCAGGTAATTTGATGGAGATAACAGAGAGCAGCTTCCTATCGTCTCGGCCAGGATGGCCGATTATGCTGATTTCATTACCAACTTGAATAGTTTTCTTGGTCCATCCCCTTCTTACTAGAAGAGATGGACTACTTGTCCTTACATCCCAATTTTCTATTTCGTTGTTTTTATTAATTGTATCAACGTAATAACGAACATGAGGGTTTCGAAACCAAATTTCGGTTACCACGCCCTTGATTTCGATTGTTCTTTCAGCGGTGAATTCAACGGCAAATGAATGGTGTGTGTTTGCAGCTGAACTGTATAGCATTAAAAATAAAATTATCTTTAAGTTTCTTTTAACTGGCAACATAAAAAGTTCCTTACCTATATATGATAGATTATAGTGCAAATAATAATATTTGTTTAGAGTGACTTGAGACAGACCAAGAAAATCTTAGAAAACAAAAATGATGGTTATGAAAGAAATTTTCAATTTTATATCTAAATGCAAGCTTCTATGGGTATTTTTTGTAATCCTTTTGGGCTGTTCTACAAAAGATAACAGTACCACATCGAAAAATGAGATAGATCACGCCATTCAAAGAATGGCAAAAGATTTTATTGAATTGAAACCCATGCAAGGTTTTCCATATCAAGATATTACATTATCTGAGGCATATTATTGGCAAGGAAAGATGGCAGAGTATTTGGGAGCAGAGTATGGGAGAGTTATTGGATATAAAACAGGTGGTCACAATGTCGGCCCCACTTTTCCAACTTTTCCGCCCGATGGGATTCGCGGTCTTTTGCTTGAAAAAATGATTTTTCCCAGTAATTCTAGTGTGCGCTTAGATGCAACGATGCGCGGTTTTCTTGAAGCCGATTTAGCTTTTCGAGTCAAGCATGATTCAATTAACGAAGCACGAAATGATTTGGAGATTTTGGCAGGACTTGACGCAATCATTCCGTTTGCCGAGGTACCAGATCCTTATTATGAAGATGGAACTAGGACTGTATTTGGAACCGTGGTTTCGAATATGGGGAGTCGATTTTCTTTTGTTGGAGAACCTGTTTTACTGGAAGCAAATGAATCGTGGGTGGAAAAAATAAATAATTTTACTTTTGCAGTGCATGATGAGAATGGGATCTTAATTGAAGAAGGTAAAATAAATGGATGGTATGAACCTTTAAAAGTTATTTATTGGTTACGCGACCATTTGCTTTTAACCGGAATTAGGCTCAAGGCTGGAGATTTATTATCACTGGGTAATATTGGAATAATCAGGCAATTGCATCCAAATTCGCCTCGTGGACCGGCCTATCAGAGTGATTCGTTTACATTGAGTTATTATGGACTTTCTGATCAATCGGCTAGTGTGACCATCAATGTGGAAAGGAGTGATTAATTGTGACGAGAATTGTAAGCACCTTAACAATATTAATCTGTATTTTATGTATTGATGTTTTCGCACATCATGGTTGGTCTTATTATAGAGATGACGTTGAAAAAAGATTAACAATTATAGAGTTAAGATTGCGTTATCCTCATGACCAGATATTAGCAAAGGATGAATCGAATAAAGAATGGGATTTGATGCTAGCACCTCCTTCAAGAAATAGGAGATTTGGCTTTGATGGGAGTGTTATTGAAGTTGGTGATGAAATATTTATTGTTGGTCAGCAACACATAAGGAAAAATGAGATAAAAATTCATTGCATATATAAGGACAATGAAAAAATCTATACATATCGCTACCCGAATGGACAAACCAGCTTTGAATTTATGCGAATTGGCGGGGATTGTTAAACGTCAGAAATGATGAATAAGAAATAAATAAATTATTTTTCTGATTAATGCGAGATACGTGTATTATTACGAAAACAAAAATGAAGTGTTGGTATAAATAAGGAGATTTTAATGCGTTTCAGAAGCAAACAAATTCATGCAGGAGTTGTTCCAGACAAAACAACTGGTGCGATTTTGACACCAATCTTTCAGTCCACAACATTCGTCCAAGATTCGGTAGATAGTTATTTGGCAAAAGGTTACTCGTATTCTCGTTC
Source organism: Pseudomonadota bacterium (assembly GCA_036166115.1). Taxonomy (GTDB): domain Bacteria; phylum Pseudomonadota; class Gammaproteobacteria; order Steroidobacterales; family Woeseiaceae; genus SP4260. The sequence goes on from JAYZHY010000210.1 coordinate 7,053, forward strand.
TGGAAATCCAACAGTAAAAGCCTTGGAAACTAAACTCGCGGAATTAGAAGGCGGTGCAGATGCAACCTGTTATGGTACTGGCATGTCAGCGGTGAATTGCACAATGCTGGCTTTTTTGAGCGCAGGAGATCATGCGGTTATTTCAGATGTGGCATATGGCGGAACGTATAGATTGTGTACAAAAGTTTTAAGTAGACTTGGTATTGAGTTCTCCTTTGCGGATACATCTAACCCGGATGATGTAAAGTCGCATGTAAAAGAAAACACAAAATTATTTTTAACAGAGACGCCGGCAAATCCCACTATGAAACTCTCGGATATTGCAGCCATATCAGAAATAGCTAAAGCAGCCAATGCTGTTCATGTGGTTGATAACACGTTGATTACACCTTGCTTTCAAAGAGCTATTGAATTGGGTGCAGATTTATCGCTGCACAGCACAACCAAGTACTTTGATGGCCATAATGCAACGGTTGGCGGTGTTGTTGTTGCCAAAACACAAGAATTAGACGAAAAATTACGTTTTATTCAAAATAGTACTGGTTCTATAATGTCACCGATGGTTGCCTGGCTCACTTTGCAAGGATGTAAAACATTATCCGTTCGCATGGAAGCTCAATCTGCTAATGCACTTGCAATAGCTAGATTTTTAGAAAGTCACGCCAAAGTTAAGCAGGTTGCGTATCCTGGATTAGAATCATTTCCACAGCATGAGTTAGCCAAAACTACATCAACTGGATTTGGTGCAATGTTGTGGTTTGAGGTTGAAGGCGGACTTAAAGCAGGTAAACAGTTAATGGATTCAGTCGAATTATGGACATTAGCGGAAAACTTAGGATCAGTAGAGTCGTTAATTACGCACCCAGTAACAATGACTCACGCCGATGTTGATGAAGCCGAAAGAAAGAGAGTGGGTATTATAGATGGATTAGTTAGGTTGTCGGTAGGACTTGAAGATGGAGATGATCTGATTGAGGCTTTAGGTAAAGCGCTAGATAATGTCGAGGTTTAATGGTTAAGGGAATTGATTTGTTACCGACCTCTTACTTGAGCATGACATAGGTACAATGCCACAGAAAGTAGTAGCATTGCCGTGGCTTGGTGAGCTGCTGCAAGTACTGTTGGCACAAACATAAGCAGTGTTGAAATTCCCAATATGAATTGCAAGATTGTGGTATGCAGTAATGCATTAACTGCTTTTATGACTCTCTTAGACAAGTTAGATTTCCGGATATTAAACCAATAAAATATTACTGCCAGTAAGGTTGTTAATGTGAGTATGCGATGACTTAACTGTACTGTTGCAATATTCTCAAACCAGTTTATCCAGGATGGTTCAAGCGCAAAAATACCCGGGGGTATCCAGTACTCACCCATCATTGGATAGGTATTGTATATTTTACCTGCCTTTAACCCTGCGACGAATCCTCCAGAAATAATAGTTATGACTATTAAAGTGGTTAAGCCAATCGTAATTCTTGTCCATTTATTCGACGTTTTTTTTTCAGGGTAGATTAAAGAAAGTGCAACCCAGAGCATAAAACCATAAATTAAGAAGGCAGATGAGAGGTGAGCCGTCAATCTATATTGACTGACTGCTGGATTGTCTATTAAGCCACTTTGAACCATATACCAACCTAATAAACCTTGCATACCTCCTAGGAAAAGCATAATAAGGTATTTAGGAATTTCTCTTTTATAGAGATAACCTTTAGCAACAAAGTATAGAAAAGGGAAAAAGAATACCAACCCAATTAATCTGCCTAAAAGTCTGTGGAGATATTCCAACCAGAAAATACTCTTAAAATCTTCAACATTCATAGAGAAATTTTTCACTATGAATTCAGGTGACTGTTTGTACATATTAAATGTTGTTTGCCAATCTTCCGAACTAAGCGGTGGTATTGCACCCATAATTGGTCGCCAATCAACCATAGATAGCCCAGAACCGGTTAATCGAGTCACTCCACCGAGTATTACCATTACAAACACTAGACCACAGCAGATGAGCAACCAATTCGCAACTAATAATCTTTTTGGGTTATTGTTTTTATGAGTAAGCATAGTTATTAGTTTAAGGTAATTTGATATTGAGCTCAGTCTTAACTTTTCAGCGACAATTTAACACTAATCCAAATAACTTTCTGTTTATTTTGTATGGATATTGGCTAGGTTTTAAAAACAATTATTTTAAATTTTCATATCTTAAATATTTTTCAACGGTAATGAAGTGGTGTATTTGATTGTTTCCATGCTGAAACTTGAACTTACGTCATACAGATCAACTTTTGTAATCATCTCTTTGTATAAGTCATCGTAGCTTTGCATGTCCGGGACAACAGCTCTAATTAGGTAATCAACATCACCGCTTAAACGATGGACTTCCATTATATTGGAATTATTTGAAACCATATTATGAAAACCACGAAACCATCCTGGTGTATGTTCGTGAGTCCTGATTGCAGAGTAAACAGTCAAATCGAGCCCTAATTTTTTTCGGTTTAATAAAGTTACTTTAGCGCTGATAATTCCTTTCTCTTCAAGCGTTTGTATTCTTCGCCAACATGTTGAGGCAGATAAATTAATTTTCTTCGCTAACTCATTTACAGTTAGAGTGGCATCATCTTGCAATGCTTCTAATATTTTATTGTCTTTATTATCCATGATTGATCTTTGTTATTGTTAAAGAATGAAATAAAATTCCGTATAATTAATTATATA
>JAYZHY010000211.1:0-13857 GCA_036166115.1 Pseudomonadota bacterium
TATCTCTTTCTAGAGATGAAGGGTTCACAAAATTATTGTTCAACAAAAAAAATGGACGAGTTATTGGAGGAGGGGTTATTGGACCTTATGCCGGCGATCTTATCTCTGAAATTGCATTAGCAATTGAAATGGGAGCAGATGCTACAGATATTGGTAAAACGATCCACCCGCATCCGACACTATCAGAAACTATAGCTTATGCGGCTGAAGCACAAGAAGGTATATTGACCGATTTATACATCCCAAAAAATTAACTTACTTATTTGATCTTCATTCCGGGTGTTGCCCCTTCATCCACAGACAATAAAAATATATCACTGTCTCCAGGACCTGCTGCTAACACCATTCCCTCTGAAACTCCAAACCTCATTTTCCTTGGAGCAAGGTTTGCGACAACAACAACATTTCGACCTATTAAATCTTCTGCTTTATAAGCAGATTTAATACCTGCAATAACGGTTCTTGATTCACCGTCTAGATCAAGGGTTAACTCTAAAAGTTTATCTGCCTCTTTAATTTCTTTAGCATCGATAACATGTGCTACACGAAGATCAATCTTCATAAAATCATCGATTGAGATTAGATTGTTTGGAGATTTACTGTTTTTGGATTCTTCCTTAGGTATTTCCATCATCTTTTTAACCTTTTCTTTATCTATCCGAGTTAATAGTGGTTTATATTTTTGAATCTTTTTACCTAAAATAGGAGAAGAGATATCACTCCATTCCCATTTTTTCTCATTGAATAATTCTTTTGATTTATCAGCAATACCAGGGATAACCGGTGTAAGATAGATCATTAGTGTTCTAAATAAATTCAAACCTTGAGTGCAAACTCTTTGTACTTCATGTGCTTGAGATTCATCTTTAATCATTAACCATGGTTTCTTTTCTTCGATGTAACGATTTGCTTTATCTGCGAGCAACATGATTTGCCTCATTGCTTTTGAAAACTCTCGTGATTCGTAATGCTGGGCGATAGAGCCAGATGAATCAATAAATTCATTATGTAAGTTTTGATTATCTATACTTTCAGATAATTTGTTATCAAACTGCTTATTAATAAAGCCAGAACACCTGCTCGCAATATTAACTAACTTTCCTATTAAATCTGAATTAACTCTAGCTATAAAATCATCTGTATTGAGATCTATATCTTCCATGCTCGGGCCAAGTTTTGCGGCATAGTAATATCTGATAAAATTTGGATTAAGATTGTCTAGATAAGTCCTTGCGTTTACGAATGTTCCACGAGACTTTGACATTTTTTTCCCATTAATTGTTAGAAATCCATGCGCAAAGACGCTAGTTGGCTTTCTAAAACCTGCCCCTTCAAGTACTGCTGGCCAGAATAAAGTGTGAAAATAAACAATATCTTTTCCAATAAAATGATATAGCTCATGATCACTATCTGGCTTTAGGTAAGCATTAAAATCAAGTTTTTTTCTATTGGCTAAATTTAAGAAGCTTGCTAGATATCCAATAGGCGCATCAAGCCAAACATAAAAGTATTTCTTTTTTTCGCCTGGAATTTTAAATCCGAAGTAAGGCTCATCCCTTGAGATATCCCAATCTTTTAAACCCATTTCAAACCATTCAGATAATTTATTGGTGATACTTTTATGTAACTTTGCGTTTTTGATCCATTTTTTTAGATTATTCTCAAATACACTTAATTTAAAAAAGAAATGCTCTGATTTTCTCCAAACAGGAATAGCATCCGATATGGTTGAAATTGGATTAATTAGCTCATTTGGAGAGTAGGTGGCACCACATTCCTCACAAGCATCTCCATATTGCTCTTCAGAGGAGCATTTAGGGCAAGTGCCTTTGATAAAACGATCAGGTAAAAACATATTTTCTTTCTCATCAAAAGCCTGCTCGATATCTTTTGTATAAATATGATTTTCTTTTTTTAGGGAATTGTATATTTGTTCAACAAGCTTTTCGTTCTCATCAGAATGTGTTGAATGAAAATTATCAAAATTCACGTCAAAATCTTTTAAATCCTGATGTTGCTCCTTTGCAATTTTTGTTACTAATTCCTCAGGAGATAATTGTTCTTCACGGGCTTTTATCATAATTGGTGTGCCATGAGCATCTGCTGCGCAAACGTAATGACAGTTATGACCTTTCAATTTTTGAAATCTTACCCAAATATCTGTTTGAATATACTCAACTAAGTGACCCATATGTATGGAACCATTCGCATATGGCAAGGCACTGCTTACAAGTATATTGCGTTCATTTTCTTTCATAATTTTTTTTGTTGCTCAAGTTTGATTTCTTCTTATATTAGGTTCTTAATAATCGGATTATGCCACGATCAAGAATGAATATGCTCGTTTAATTTTTTTAAAATTTTTTAAAAACTCACTATTTTTTAACGAGCTTCGTTACAATAAAACAAATGAATATTGAATTTTATGTATTAGGTGTGTAATGACTTCAGATAATTATTCCAATTTAAAGCGTCTTTTAGAGGATGTGGTTATTCCAAGCGCTGGTAAACCATTAAAAGAAATAGGAAGCATTGATTTGCTTGATATTCAAGGTTCTGCTTGCAACATAAAGATTGTACTTAACTACCATGATAATAATATTGATGATTATGAAAAATTTTTTTCTAGTGTAGTTACAGAGAATACTGAGCTTATAGAAGTTAGCGTTGAAATGAGAAGTCATGTTGTTTCACACAGTGTTCAATCCTCATTAACTCCACTTGATAACGTGAAAAATATTATTGCTGTAGCTTCAGGTAAGGGTGGCGTAGGTAAGTCTACAATAGCGGCAAATATAGCTATAGCACTCCACCAGGATGGCGCAAGTGTGGGTGTATTGGATGCTGATATATATGGACCATCGCAACCACTCATTTTTGGTATTGAAAGAGAAAGACCAACCAGCAATGATGGTAAGAATATAAATCCATTAGTTGCTTATGGGGTAGAGGTGATGTCTATTGGTTTTTTGATCGATGCTAAAAAACCAACTGTGTGGCGTGGCCCAATGGTAACTTCGGCATTAAATCAATTACTCAAACAAACTAATTGGGGAGATTTAGATTATCTTATCGTTGATATGCCTCCTGGAACAGGTGATATTCAATTGAGCCTTTCGCAACAAGTACCAGTGAGTGGTGCGATTATTGTTACAACACCTCAAGATATTGCATTATTGGATGCCAGAAAAGGATTACAAATGTTCCGAAAGGTTTCAGTTCCAATATTAGGTATTATCGAAAACATGAGTACCCATATTTGCAGTAACTGTCTGCATGAAGAAGCGATTTTCGGTGAAGGGGGAGGGGTAAAGATTTCTGAGGAATTTGATGTTGATTTATTGTGTAATATTCCATTAAATTCGTCTGTCCGAAAACATACGGATGAAGGCTTACCTTCTGTTATTACTGACCCAGATAGTGAATTTGCAAAAAGATTTCGGGATGGATCTAGAAAAATGGCCATTAAATTAGCAACAAAGAAAAAAGACTATAGCCAACATTTTCCTAATATTGTAGTTGAGGAGACTTAGATTGAGTATTAAATCAGATAGATGGATCAAAAGGATGGCAGAGAATAACCATATGATTGAACCATTCGAAGCTAATCAGATTAAAAAAAACAACGGAGAGAGAATTGTGTCTTATGGAACGTCAAGTTATGGTTATGATGTCCGCTGCTCCAATGAGTTTAAAGTTTTCACCAATCTAGAGTCAGTTATTGTTGATCCAAAGAGGTTTGATGAATCTAGTTTTATTGGTAAAACTTCCGATGTTTGCATAATCCCGCCAAATTCTTTTGCTTTAGCTAGGACAGTTGAATTCTTTCGTATCCCTCGCAATGTTTTAACAATTTGTCTCGGTAAATCAACTTATGCTAGATGTGGAATAATAGTTAACGTGACTCCGCTTGAGCCCGAATGGGAAGGTCACGTTACGTTAGAATTTTCAAATACAACTCCACTGCCGGCAAAGATCTATGCCAATGAAGGAGTTGCACAAATGTTATTCTTTGAATCCGATGAAGAATGCGAAATATCCTACAAAGAACGTGATGGAAAATACCAAGGTCAAACAGGTGTTACTTTACCAAAAACTTAGATTATTTAATTTTGAATTCTAATGGTTCTCTTAGTTCCTTTTTATTAAGCCATAATTTCTTATTCTTGTATATTAATTCATTTGAAATCAATAGTTTGAGTGCTTCTTTATAGATTTGATGTTCAACTTCTAGTACTCGAGCAGCGAGGCTCTTGGCATCATCACATTTATTTACGGGGACTTTTCCTTGAATAATTGGTGGGCCACCGTCTAATTCTTCAGTGACAATGTGTACTGTACAGCCATGCCATTTATCCCCAGCGTCAATTGCTTTTTGGTGAGTATTCAATCCGGGATACTTTGGCAATAGAGATGGATGGATATTTATAATAAGTCCCTCATATTGATTGATGAATTCAGGAGTTAATATACGCATAAAACCAGCTAAAATAATAAACTTTGTTGAATATTTTTGAATTTCTTCTAAGAGGTTTTTGTCAAAGGCGATTCGATTCGAAAAATCTTTATTATTTATGCAAAAGTTAGGAATATTTTCATTTTCGGCCCTTCTTAGACCTTTTGCATCAGGAGCATTGCTAATGACTGCTTCAATTTTAAGATTTATCTCTTTGTTTTTTACAGCATCTATTATTGCTTGAAGATTTGATCCACTGCCTGAGATAAGAACAATTGCATTCTTCTTTGGGTGATTATTCAAACGTATATAACTCCACCAGATCCTTCTTTAATTGTTCCGATTTTCCACGCTGTTTCATTGCAGGATTCGAGTAAATTGAGAGTTTCTTTTGTATCTTGATCGTTAACAACGATTATCATGCCAATTCCACAGTTGAATGTTTTTCTCATTTCTTCATTAGAAATACCTCCAGATGTGGCGAGCCAATCAAATATTGGGCTTACTTCCCAACTGTTAATATTAATTTCTGCATGGATATCAGAGTCTAATATTCGAGGAATATTTTCTGTAATACCGCCTCCTGTTATGTGCGCCATACCTTTTATTGTTATTTTTTCTAAAATTTTGTGGATCAATTTGACGTATATTTTTGTAGGCTCTAAAAGCATTTTAGTAACTGGTGCATTATCAATCATATTTGTTTTGGCTACTTCTAAGACTTTCCTTATAAGAGAATAGCCATTAGAATGTGGTCCACTTGAAGCAATACCAATTATTGAATCATTTGGTTTTATTGATTCACCCGTAATTAACCTTTCTTGATCTACGATGCCTACACAAAATCCAGCCAGATCATAATCATTGTCTTTGTACATATCTGGCATTTCAGCAGTTTCACCACCAATAAGGGCGGCGTTTGATTCTTTGCAACCATTTGCAATTCCATTGATTACTTTTGTGGCAATATCAATATCTAATTTTCCACAAGCAAAGTAATCTAAAAAGAATAAGGGTTCAGCACCTTGGACCAAGACGTCATTTACACACATTGCCACTAAATCAATGCCGATACTTTCGTGGTAGTTTAATTGTTGGGCAAGCATGAGTTTTGTACCAACGCCGTCAGTTCCAGATACCAGTATGGGTTTTTTATATTTTTCGGATTGCAATGCAAAAAGACCGCCAAAACCACCTAATTCAGCAATTACTTCAGGTCTATTTGTTTTTTTTATAAAGGGCTTTATTTTTTCTACAAGTTTGTTGCCTGCATCAATATCAACTCCTGCATCTTTGTATGTGAGAGTTTTATTTTCCTTTTTCATTTTTTACGTATCTTTATATTTTAATAATTTTGTTTTGTCTTGGATGGTGATATGTTTCTATTTGTATATTAAGTTTTAATCCCATGATTATATACTTAAAATTTGCAACTCGATAAGGATATATTTTGTGATTGTAGTAAAAAAATCATTAATTAAATTTATATTAAGAAAAATAACCGGTTGTTTTTTTATTTGTTTATTTCTAGCTTCTGTGAATATATCAGCGATAGAAATGACACAACTGTATGAAGTTGAAGTCGACTATGAAGCAAATACTTTTAGATCAAGTCGATATGCGCAAAAGCAGGCTCTAGAGAAGTTTTTAATTAGGATTGCAGATCCAGATATATATAATCTATCTAACTTGATTGATAGATTTTTCCCAGACCCTATAAGATACATAAAACAATTTGAACCTGGGAAGAATGGCGGGCTAATTGTTTCGATGAATGGAGATGCGATACAAGAAGTTTTGTTGGAGGGAGGTCAAAGCGTATGGGGGATTGATAGACCGATTGTAATGGTTCTTGTGGCGATTGATATGGGGATGGGCGAGAGAGGAATTATTAATTCCAGCTTTGGTGAAGGATTATATAGTAAATCGAGAAAGATCAATCGTGTTCAATTAATGAAGGAGAAGATGGAGAAAGTAGCTCACGAGAGAGGAATCTATATTGCTTTTCCAGAAATGAATCTTAAAGAGAGAGATGTTTTAAATTTTAGTGATGTATGGGCAGGTTTTATTAATAATATGTTTAATCTTGCTGCAAGCTATGATTCATCTATGATTCTTAATGGAAAGATTCGTGATGATGAGAAAAATATAAGTGAATGGCAGTTCTATTCAGATAAGAGTGTAATCGATTTTATTGCTACTCCAGAAGAGGCAATTAATAAACTAGCCGATATGTTGGCAAAAAGATATATGTATTCTGGAAAAGTGCCCCCCAAAGAGGTTGATATGTTTTTTTCAGGTATTGAATCGATTGATAATTTTGGGGAAGTCTATCTTGCATTGGATGGTTTAAGTATGATTGAAGATTATTCGGTTAGAAGGATTGGTAAAGATTTTGTGGAATTTCTTGTTAGTTATAATGGTTTTTTTGATGACTTAGTGACATCATTAAATACAAACAAAATGTTTTCTGTTGATCAGGAATTAGATGATTCTTTAGGTTTTACAAAACGTAAAAATAAGATTCTAAAATATAAATTTAAAATAAAATAAATTAAATATATCATGCATTTGAAATGGATTCCTAATATTATTTCTATATTTAGAATTTTACTTATATTACCGGTATTATTGTTAATATTTAGGTCTCAATATCAATGGGCTTTATTCCTTTTTTTGATAGCAGCGTTATCCGATGCATTGGATGGCTATCTTGCAAAACATTTTGGATGGAGAACTAGAGTTGGCGCTTTACTTGACCCTGTTGCAGATAAACTATTAATTGCTGGATCATATATTGTTCTAGCATGGTTGAATCTTATTCCTTTTTGGCTAGCAGCCATAGTTGTATCTAGAGATTTAATTATTGCCATCGGAGTATTTATATATAGCTTTATTATTGAACCATTTGAGGGCGAAGCAACAAAGATTAGTAAAATTAATACTTTTTTAGAATTGTTGTTCGTCTTGGTCATTTTGTGCTCTATTGCATATGATTGGTCTGCTAATTCTGTAATCACTGTAATTGGTTCTGCTGTTTTGGTTACAGTGTTTATCAGTGGTATTGATTATATTATTTCATGGATAAGAAGAATTAGATCACATGATATTAATATATAATTTTGCTTATATTTGAGGCTTAATATCATGGGGCAATTGGCACTTCCTGTGCAACTAGATGACTACGCTGTATTCGAAAGTTTCTTGCCTGCTCAGAATTACGAATTATATGAATTGCTGAAAGATTTATCTTCTCTTGATGATTCTTTTTCTGGTTGTTGGATATGGGGTGCAAAAGCATCAGGTAAGAGTCATCTTCTCCAGGCGTTATGTGAACGAGCTAAAGGTGATGCTATTTACTTACCTATGAGAGATTTGTGTATAGATGATCCTCTTTTGTTAGAAGGGCTAACAGCCCGAAGATTTGTTTGTATCGATGATATTGATATTTGCGCTAAAGATAATGCTTGGGAAATGGCATTTTTCGATTTATTTAATAGGGCATTAGATATTGAATCATCATTGATCGTTTCATCTACATTTTCTCCGAAAAATACAGGGTTTGCTTTAAAGGATCTTATGAGTAGGTTCTCTCAATATCCTGCATTCAAATTAATAGCTCTTGACGATGAAGAATGCAAATTAGCACTTCAGTTAAGGGCGAAGCATCGAGGTATTGATCTGACTGATGAAGTATTAAACTACCTACTTAATAACGAAAATCGTGATATGAATTCATTGTATAACTTACTTGATAGATTAGATGTTGCATCACTTGCAGCAAAACGAAAATTAACCATCCCATTTGTAAAGGCAGTTATGACTGAGATAAATTAAGCTGCATTGCAATTTTTGCGATTCTAACCCCCAAAGATCTAGCAATAATAATTTCTTCGTTAGTGAGTACATCATTTAATTGATTCGATGAAACATGACTTGGTCCATATGGTGAACCACCACTAGAAGTTGTGGATAAAGCTTTTTCGGAGTAAGGGATACCAGTTATCAGCATACCATGATGAAGTAAGGGTATAGCCATGGTTAATAAAGTTGATTCTTGTCCACCATGCTGACTTTTTGATGAAGTAAATAGACCGGCCGGTTTACCTGTTAAAGTATTGTTTAACCATTCATTGCTCGTGCTATCTAGAAAATATTTAAGTTCTGCGGCCATATTACCAAAACGACAAGGACTGCCTAATACAAGACCATCGCAATCAGATAAGTCTTGCTTGTCAATATATGGTGGGCCACTCTCAGTGATATCTGTTTCTGTTGATTTATCTAATGCAGAAATTGGAGGGACGGTTCTTATTTTTGATGAAATACCTTCGATCGAATCTACACCGGAGCAAATTTCCCTTGCTAGGGCTTCGGTGGAGCCATGTTTAGAATAATAGAGTACGAGAATTTCTTTCATAATTATAGGATGGTTAAAAATTTTTCTGGAGGTCTCGCTATAACGCCTTTGTTATTGTTTTTGTTTATAACAATAGGTCTTTGCATAACTTTTGGATGATCCTCTAACCAAATTGACATAGCATTATTATCATTTAGAGAAGGTAAGCCTCGGGCTTCTTTAAGCTCAGTTTCATTCTTTCTTAAGATATCTTTAATGTCCATCATAAGGATTTTAGTAACATATAAGAGTTCATTGGCGCTTGGCATGTTCTTTAGATAGAGAATAATTTCAGGTTTGATATTTTTTTCTTTTATGAGCTCTAAAGTTCTTCTTGATTTAGAGCAATGCGGATTATGATAAATAATTAATGACATTTTGAATAAAATAACAACAAATATTATTTTTTTTCTAGTAAATCAAATAGCTGTTCAGTTGTTATGATCTTTGAATCTTCACTGGTTCTATGACGATATTCAATATTATTATTATCAATACCTTTTTCGCTGATAACTACTCTATGAGGAATACCAATGAGTTCAGCATCTGCAAACTGAACTCCCGGTCGAACATTACGATCGTCCAAAAGAACTTCAATATTTTTTTTCTGCATCAAAGAGTAAAGATCTTCTGATGCCCTCTTAACTTTATTAGATTTATAAAGATTGATTGGAATTATTATTACATGAAAAGGACTTATAGCTTCTGGCCAAATTATACCTTTTGTATCATGATTTTGCTCAATAGCAGCACCAACGATTCTTGTTATACCGATACCATAACAACCCATTGACATTGGCACTTCATTTCCTTCCTTATCTTGTATAGTAGCGTTAAGAGCTTCACTGTATTTTGTTCCAAGTTGAAAAATGTGACCAACTTCAATACCGCGAGCAATTTTTAGTATTCCCTTCCCTGATGGGGAAGGATCTCCATCGACAACATTTCTGAGGTCATGGGTTTTAGGCTCATCTATGTCATTATTAAAATTAACACCCGTATAATGATAATCTTTTTCATTTGCACCGCAGATGAAATCACTCATTTCTGCTACAGCATGATCATAGTATGTGGGAATACCAAGCTCAATAGGCCCAAGAAAGCCAAGATCATAACCAGTTGATTTTTTAATATCTTCTTTTGATGTCATTGTAATTGGAAGAGATATTCCAGGTATTTTTGATGCTTTAAGAATATTTAGCTCATGGTCTCCTCTTATAACTATCGCTATGGGTTTTTCGATTCCATTTACAATAAGGGTTTTGAGGGTTTGCTTAGGTTTGGTCTTTAAGAAATCACATAAGGATTTAATGTCTTTTGCATTAGGCGTAGAAATTTTTTCTTTTTGTTTTTTTGGCGTTGGCCTTTTTTCTTGGCGTTTCTTTGTTATCGCTAATTCGATGTTTGATGCATAATTCTCTTCATCACAGTAAACAATTGCATCCTCTCCGGAATCAGCAATTACGTGAAATTCTTGTGAACGATTACCGCCTATCTCTCCGCTGTCTGCATCAACAACTCTAAATTCAAGCCCAAGCCTGGAAAAAGTTGAAGCATAGGCTACATACATAAGCTTGTAACCTTCTTCTAACGAATCCTGATTAAGGTGGAAGGAATAAGCATCTTTCATAAGGAATTCTCTGGCACGCATTATCCCAAATCTAGGTCTTATTTCATCTCGAAATTTTGTTTGAATTTGATAGAAATTAACCGGCAGTTGTTTATGACTCCTTAGCTCCTTTCTAGCAATATCTGTTACTACTTCTTCATGAGTTGGGCCAAAACAATAGTCACGTTCGTGTCGATCTTGCATTCGCAGTAGAAGGGATCCATATTCATCCCATCGACCTGATTCCTTCCATAATTCACTGGGTTGTACAGCAGGCATTAGTATTTCTTGTGCTCCAGCTTTATTCATCTCTTTTCTGACTATGGTTTCAACTTTTCTCAGAACTCTTAGTCCAATAGGCAACCAGGTAAATAAACCAGAAGATAACTTTCGAATTAATCCTGCTCTTAACATCAATCGATGACTGACGATTTCCGCTTCAGCCGGATTTTCTTTTATTGTGGTAAGGCCTAATTTTGAATACAGCATAATAATAATCTTGTTTTTTTACTGTTATATTTTACATATTATAAGATCATAAAGTAGAGGTAATTATTTTGATATATATTTTGACATGTCTTCATGCATTAAATACTCTGCTTGTGATTTGAATATACGGAAATCTAAATAAGTGAATGTAATATCACTTTAAATATTCTTTAATATAAATGACAATGAAAAATCAAAGCACCAAATATCCACGAAATTCTTATTTAAAGAATATCGGTATTGATATTTGGTGCTTAAAAAGCCCCATAGAAGATGTAAAAACATCGGCTTACATAGATTCAAGCACTGAAAATATAGCCAGAAAAGAATTATGCTCTAACTGTAATACCGAACATATGATTGAAGGTGCTTTTGAATCGAATGATAATCTAAAACTAATGGTTTTATCCAATAATTTAGCGCAGGATTATGAAGTAGGAAGTAAATTATTTTCTGATAAGGAAGGAATATTATTGAATGCAATTTTATTTGCTCTGAATCTTAATCAAGAAAATATTGCTATTGTTAAGATTTGCTGTAATACGTATTGGTCAAAAGAAATAGAACGTAATAATCCCGAAAACTTAATTATTTTTGGAGAAAATTCAGCTCAAGCAATTTTGCACACAAGAAAATCATATAATGAACTTCAAGGTGTAACACAAAAAATAAAGGGCATACCTACTATAGTTACCTTTCATCCATCAGAGTTGTTAGCAGAACCGAGTTTAAAAGCAAAATTGTGGGAGCATCTTAGTCTTTTTGAAGGAATAAGATAAAATAATTTACATGGAAATGATGGATCTAAATATAGTGATAGATGAAATGTCTGTTGATGATCTATTAGTTATTTCAGATATTGAACAAAGAAGTTATGACTTTCCATGGAGTAAGAATATTTTTAATGATTGTTTATTGTCTGGCTGTAAATGCATAGTTGCAAGAAAGAATGAAGTTATAATGGGTTATGCTATTTTGACTTTATCTTCAAATGAAGCACAAATATTAAATTTATGTGTAGATCAAAAATACAGAAATCTTGGCTATGGTGAGAAAATTTTAGATTTTTTGATTAACGAGGTAAGAAATCTTAAGATTATTGAAATTTACTTGGAAGTGAGACCATCCAACAAGAAAGCAATTGCTTTGTACCGTAAAAAAGGATTTAAAAAGATTGGAGAGAGACCTTCTTATTATAAGCATTCTGATGGACGTGAGGATGCTGAAATATTTCTTTTAAATACTAAGAAAATTGGTTACTTTGACGAAGATCAATATTGGTCATAATACTTAAATCCCTACTTTAGTAAACCTATTTCTGGCTAATGAAATATATCTTTTATGGAAACAATATCATTACAATCATCTAGGCGTCGTACATTTGCGATCATATCGCATCCTGATGCAGGAAAAACAACATTAACTGAAAAGTTGTTGTTATTTGGTGGTGCGATTCAATTGGCTGGGACGGTTAAAGGGAGAAAAGCAAGCCGTCATGCTACCTCAGATTGGATGTTAATGGAGCAAGAACGTGGCATTTCTGTTACATCATCTGTGATGCAGTTTCCTTATAAAGGTTGCATGGTAAATTTATTGGATACTCCGGGGCATGAGGACTTCTCAGAAGATACATATCGAACTTTGACAGCAGTTGATTCAGCTATGATGGTGATTGATTGTGCAAAAGGAGTTGAAGCCAGAACCATAAAGTTGATGGAGGTTTGCCGTCTTCGTGATACGCCAATCATTACATTTATTAATAAGTTAGACCGAGAAGGACGAGAACCGATTGAACTTTTAGATGAGATTGAATCTGTGTTGAAAATAAAATGTACACCGATTACTTGGCCAATTGGTATGGGATCTTCTCTCAAAGGTATCTATCACATAAAGGAAGACAAAATATATATTTATGATTCAAAGGGAGAGCGTGAAAAAGGTACAAATATTAAGGTTATTCATAGCTCGACTTCAGAGGAAGCAAAGGAATTTCTGAGTAATAATTTACAGAGTTTTCATGATGACATTGAATTGATAAAGGGTGTTTATCCTTCATTTGATTTGAATGCATATCTATCTGGCGAACAAAGCCCTGTTTTTTTTGGTTCTGCTATTTCTAATTTCGGTGTTAAAGAGTTGTTAGATGAATTTATCGGGGTGGCACCAATACCACAATCTCGTAAAACAGATAATCGTGTCATAGAGGCTGATGAAGATACATTGACTGGATTCGTATTTAAAATTCAGGCAAATATGAATCCAGCCCATAGAGATAGAATTGCATTTATGAGAATTTGTTCTGGTGAATATAGAAATGGAATGAAGTTGTTGCATATTCGATCAGGAAAAGAAATGAAAATATCTGATGCAATTACTTTTTTGGCATCAGATAGAAAAAAAACTGAAACTGCTTACGCTGGAGATATTATCGGTGTTCATAATCATGGCACAATTAATATTGGTGACTCTTTTAGTGAGGGAGAAATAATAAACTTCTCTGGAATACCAAATTTTGCTCCTGAGATTTTCCGTCGGGTTATTTTGAATGACCCATTAAAATTAAAGGCTCTTAATAAAGGTTTATCCCAATTGTGTGAAGAAGGGGCAACACAACTTTTTAAACCAATTAAAAACAATGATCTAATATTGGGTGCAGTAGGATTACTTCAGTTTGATGTGGTCGCTCACCGATTACTTCAAGAATATAAGGTTGATTGTAATTTTGAATCAATTAACGTGGCAACTGCACAATGGGTTAATTGTAGTGACAAAAAATTATTGAATGAATTTCAAACTAAAGCTCATGAAAATCTAGCAATGGATCATAGTGATTCGTTGGTTTATATTGCACCAACTCGAGTAAATTTGGAGCTTACAAGAGAGAGGTGGCCAGATATCGAGTTT
>JAYZHY010000212.1:0-3336 GCA_036166115.1 Pseudomonadota bacterium
CTTGGCATAAGCCCGCATAGAGAATATTTACTCCGGTTCGCTCAGCAACACATGCATTTAAAAATGTTGTTGTGTTTGTTCCACAAACGGGCGCAAAAATTCTCGTGCAAGAACGAACGTCACACGCACCATTCAAAAATTCGTTGTGGCCTGATGCTTCTGCAAGACAAGCGTTTTTATATGTTATGCCTTGTGCGCACACCGGCGCGATAATACTTGGACATGCATTAACATCGCATACACCTTGAGTTTGAATAGGTGTTCCATCAGTATTTGCTTGGCATCGATTGCGATATGTCTGACCGTTTATGCCACACACTGGATCAAGTCTATTTTCACATCCATCGACTCCCCCACATACACCAGATTCAATTATTTCTATGCCCTGAACAGTTGCTATACACGCATTGTCATAAGTTTTGTTATCTATTCCACAAACAGGATCAAAATCACTTGTGCATTGCATCGTAGGATCAAAACAAACGCCCTCATGCTCAATATCTAATAGGGCCACCTCAGCAAAACATTTGTTTGCATAAGTGTTGCCGTCAATACCGCAGACAGGATTGTAATTATTTTTACAAACAAGTTCATTATTTGATCTTTCATTTTGAGCAAAGACAGAAAATGAAAGAAAAACAAGGCTTATAATTATTTTATACATCATCACTTATTTATTTTGTGGCAATTCCCCAAAAATTATACGCCGTAAAACGAAACCCTGGTATATACATGCGATTGTCTTCTTGAAGCTGAAATGCTGCATTTGTTAGTAATAAAGGTATGTTTCTGTTTAAATGGCAACCGCCTGAGACTTTTTTCCATAAAGGGTTAATTACATTTTGCATACATTGAACATTTTTATCCGGCGCTAAACCATGCTCAGAAAACAATATTCTTCCTTCTGGCTTCAACACTCGATACATTTGCAACAAAGCCTTATCAACATCAGGAATAGTACATAATACATACGTTAAGACTATTGTATCTATGCTATTTGCTTCGAGTGTCAACGCCTCTGCAGGCATAGTCAAAAAGTTAACTTTCAATTTTGTTTTCGTTTGAGCTTTTTTTGCCAAAGCTTGCATCTCAATCGAAGGCTCTAAACCCCATATTTTGTTAACTTTAGATGGATTATAAAACTCTAAATTCAACCCGCTTCCTAGGCCAATTTCTAAAATATCGCCACTGGCTTTCGGAATTATCTTTTGCCTCTGCTTAGTAGTGGGACTTGACGAACAAAAAGAATCGATTAAATACGGCAATATTTTTTTTTCGTAAAATCTCATGATTACTGATAATAATCCTTATTTTTTTGCAAAATATCAATTGTCTGAGAGAGCTGAATATCTTTTTTTACATCAATTATTGAATTGTATTTTGAGCCCTTAAAGTAATTATAATCAACAATTTTTATATCTGGCCTTATACCTGAGCTAGTAATTGGATTGCCAGACGGCCGATAATATCTAGCAGTGGTTAGTATTATTGCGCCTCCTCTAGACAAAGGGATAACTTCTTGTATTGACCCCTTACCATAGGTATTAACACCAACAACTATTGCTCGGTTATTGTCTTGCATTGCGCTGGCAAATATTTCAGCAGCAGATGCAGATTTTTTGTTTACAATAATGGCCATAGGAAGCCCGTCAGCAATGTCATCTTGGTTGGCAGAATATGTAAACATTAATTTATTATCGCGCCCTCTTGCAGAAACAATAACCCCTTCATTTAAAAATAAATCAGAAACCGCTACTGCGGCCTCTAAAGTTCCTCCCGGATTATTTCTAACATCAATGATAAAACCCTGTATTTGTTGTTTATTAGCATCAATAATCGTGCACTTGTCACTCAGCACATCGTTGATTTCTATTTCTGTGTTATTGTTAAAAACATCAATTTTTATATAACAATAATTAGAAGCCATTATTTCAGCATATGTGCTAGGAACCGAAACATCCTCTCTAAACATATTAAAATTCAATTCCTCTTTCGTGCCTTCTCTTTGGATAATAAGTTCAATCTCAGAACTTTTGTTTCCCTCAAACATCTTTAATGTATTTACAAAATTATTAAAAGTAATTTCTTTGGCATTTATTTTGACAATTTCATCGCCCAACATAATTCCGGCGCGATCAGCCGGTGAATTGTTAAAAACATGTGATACTTTTATGGTCGCTTCATCTTCATAAATTTTTATCCCCACACCAGAATATATGCCCTTAGCAGCATTAATTATGTCTTGGTGTTCTTGTTCACTTAAAAACTCTGAGTGTTCATCCAGTTGGGTTAAAACCTTTTCTGTAGATTCTTGACTGAAATCACTAAAATCCAAAGCTTCGATATATTTTTCTTGAATTTTTTTTAATATCTCATCATTTGTATTTAGGTTAAGGTGTGTTGTTGTAGGTGAGAAAAAGAATTCATTGCTTGAACTAAGCACAAAACCCAGAAAAACCCCAATTACAATCGCCAATAAAGCTCTATGTTTTTTTGTCATATTTACTTTTGTTTGTTGTTAAATATTGGTTTGTTGCTATATCTTATATTTTTTATAATGACTTATTTTCATCGCATTAGCTAATAAGAGCTGTATACTTCAAATGTTAAAATAAAAGCTCAAAAAAATGAACATATATGAATTTATTAACAATCATTTAATTTTAAGTATTGGCTTAATTTTAAGTTTTTTTCTGCTTATTTTTAATGAGCTCAAAATAAAACAGCAACACATAGCCAGCATTGATCCATTTAAAGCGGTAAAACTAATAAATTCTGGAGCCAAAATCATTGATATAAGGAACCCTGAAGCATTTAAACATGGACATATTGTAAACTCTAAAAACATATCTCAAGACCAAGTTAACGCGAAACAAGGTAACCTTAAATCTCAGACAACAATTATAATTTGTGACACCGGCCAATCTTCCAGTAAACTTGTGAATTCTTTAAGATCGTCTGGAACAGAAAATATCTTTGGTATTAGTGGTGGAATATTAGGCTGGACTGAAGCAAATATGCCTTTGGTAACAAAAAAGAAGTAATTAAAAAAGCTCGCTAACTGAGGAAAATAATATGGCAGAAAAAAACACCAACTCAAAACAAATAATTGTTCAAAAATTATACATAAAAGATGCTTCTTTTGAATCGCCAAACTCACCAAAAGTATTTAAAGGTGCAGAATGGAAGCCAAAAACCGACCTTAACTTAAGCAGCACTCATGTCCCTTTTGAAGACGATACACATGAGGTCATTTTGACTGTGACGGTTGAAGCCAAAGACGAAGATAATGTAATTTTTCTGGCAGAGCTCAAACAGGCGGGTTTATTCCAAATC
>JAYZHY010000213.1:0-6284 GCA_036166115.1 Pseudomonadota bacterium
GTTGCGGGTTTTTTTTTATCTAATTAAATAATTTTAGAATGAAATTCGTAGACGAAGTAAATATCAATGTTGTCGCAGGCTCGGGAGGTAATGGGTGCTTGAGTTTTCGGCGAGAGAAGTTTATTGAAAAAGGTGGTCCTGATGGCGGTGATGGCGGCAATGGCGGCAGTATTTTCTTTATTGCTAGTGATGCAACCAATACATTGGTGGATTTTAGGATCTCAAAAATCTTTCGTGCTGAAAATGGCTCTCCTGGTGCCGGTAAGAATATGACTGGTAAATCAGGGGAGAACTTAGAAATTATTGTTCCAGTAGGAACAATAATTTCAGATATTGATACCAAAGAAATAATTGGTGATTTAGAGCAAGTTGGCAATCAAATCAAAGTAGCTCAAGGAGGAGAAGGCGGCCTAGGGAATACTCGGTTTAAGAGCAGTGTTAATAGAGCGCCAAGAAAAATCACTCATGGACAAGAAGGCGAATCAAGAAATCTTAATCTTGAATTAAAATTGATAGCAGATGTCGGATTATTAGGTATGCCTAATGCTGGGAAATCCAGTCTCATAAGATCCATGTCAAGCGCTAAACCAAAAGTTGCAGATTACCCATTTACTACCTTGTATCCTAATTTAGGTGTTGTATCAGTAGGCATGTTGCAGAGTTTTGTTATGGCAGATATTCCAGGCTTAATCGAAGGAGCGGCTGAAGGGTCCGGATTGGGCATAAAATTTCTCAAGCATTTACAACGAACCAGAATCTTATTTCACTTGGTTGATATATTGCCGGAAGATGAAGCCATGAAGCCTCAAAAAGTATTTCGTGAGATAGAGCTAGAATTAGAGAAGTTTTCCAGTGAACTAACCAGTAAATCTCGATGGTTGGTAATCAATAAGATAGATTTACTACCGGAAGAAAAATTGAATACGATTTGTAATAAATTAGTTAAAGACCTTAATTGGGAGGGACCAGTCTTTCGAGTTAGTGCTATTTCAGGTGGGGGATGTGAAGATCTAGCAAAAGCTGTAATACAGGAAATGGAATCAATTAAGCAAGATTAAAGATTAATCTAAATTTTTAATCTTTTTGTTTAACCTGCTTTTGTGACGAGCCGCTTTATTCTTTTTAATGATACCTTTACTAGCCATGCTGTCTATAACCGGAACTGCATCCTTAAAAGCAGCTTGTGCTGCCTTCTTATCATTAATCTCAATATTGCTAACCACATTTTTAATTTTTGTTCTAAGTTTAGAACGAAGATCCATGTTGTGAACACGTGCCTTTTGAGACTGCTTTGCTCTTTTTTGTGCTGATTTTATATTTGCCACTGTATGATTGATCCGTATTTATAATATTAATTTTATTCAAATTGATTTATTAAATCTCTTGAATAGAGCGGCGTATTATTCTTTTATAATACATAATTGTCAATCAGATACCGTAAAAAATAAAAAATATATAAAGTTATTATTGGTAACAGTTAGAATAAAATACATAAAAATGAAAAGCCCTAACGAAAAATCCACTGGCAAATTGTTCAATTCAACTATTGTTGTGAGCTCGATGACTTTTATTTCGAGAGTGTTCGGTATGCTTAGAGATATTATCTTTGCCAGATTTTTTGGAGTATCAATCGTTATGGATGCTTTTATTGTAGCTAATAGAATACCAAATATGCTTAGGCGATTTTTTGCTGAAGGTGCTTTCAACCAAGGATTTGTGCCAGTTCTTTCAGATTACAAAGAGAATCACAGTCACTCAGAAGTAAAATTACTGGTTGATTCTGTTGCCGGTACTTTGGGATTGATTTTGTTTTTAGTCTCGCTCTTAGGGGTTACCTTAGCTCCAATATTAGTTTCAATTGTTGCCCCAGGTTTTGTCATGGAAAATGGACGATTTGATTTGGCTACGCTTATGCTGCGCTTTACTTTTCCTTACTTAATGTTTGTCTCGTTAACAGCTTTTGCAGGTGGAATACTAAATACATATGGACGTTTTGCTGTACCAGCCTTTACACCAGTGATACTGAATGTTGTCCTAATTTTTTCAGTGATCTTTGTATCTCCCATGCTAACTAATCCTGGTATGTCTTTAGCATATGCAGTATTTGTTTCTGGTTTTATTCAATTGCTTTTCCAGATACCTTTTTTATCAAAAATTCATCTAATCCCTAGACCAAGATGGAATTTATATCACAAAGGGTTGAAACGAATTTTAAAATTGATGGCTCCAGCTATATTCGGATCTTCTGTTGCTCAAATTAATATTTTATTGAGTGGGGTAATCGCCTCATTAATTGGGATCGGTAAAATAAGCTTATTGTATTATTCTGACAGAATCATGGAATTACCATTGAGTTTGTTTGGAATTGCTCTGGCTACTGTCACGATGCCATATTTATCTCGTCAATATTCAAATAGATCAATGGAGAAATTTTCTGAGGCAATCGATTGGTCTATGAGGCTTGCTTTTTTACTTTCCTTTCCAGCGGCGATTGGTATTTTTATGCTTGCAGAACCAATCATTGTAGCAATTTATTATGGCGGGGTTTTTGACCAGACTGACGTTCATATGACAGCACTAAGTCTGCGTGCTTTTGCAATTGGCTTAATTGGCTTTTCGTTTGTAAAGATTTTATCACCAGCATATTTTGCAAGAGAGGACACAAAAACACCGGTGAAGATTGGGTTACTTTGTTTGGTTGTAAACCTTTGTTTAGGTATATCTCTTGTATATTACCTTGTTAAGATAAATTATGCTGGCACGCATGTTGGACTTGCTTTATCAATATCGATAGCGGCCTTGTTGAATGCTTTATTATTGTACAAAGGACTAAAGAAACAAAAAATTATCAAGAAATCAAAAAATTGGCTTAATTTTTTATTAAAAGTATTTGCTGCTAATGTGGTTATGATTCTTTTTTTACATTTCTCAGAACAGCCACTTCTTTGGTGGCTAGATTTGGATTTAATTAATCGTATTTTTTTATTGATGATGATTATATTATTCAGTATGGGTACTTATTTTATTACGTTAATGATTTTCGGTGTGAAATTAAGCGATTTACGGTTTGAAGAAAAGAAATAATCATGCATCTAGTTAGAAGAATTGACGACTTTCCATACACCCTTGTAGAACAGGGTAGTATTTTAACAATCGGATCTTTTGATGGATTGCATCTGGGTCATCAATATCTTCTGAATCGAATACTGGATGAGTCAAAAGCTTCTGGATTGCCTTCGGTTGTAATGAGTTTTGAGCCAACTCCGGGCGAATTTTTTTCTCACAAAACTCCTCCATCTAGATTAATGCGATTTCGTGAGAAATTTGATGCTTTGAAGGAAGCGGGCATTAATATTTTCTTTTGCCCTAGATTTGATCAAGGAATGCAAAATATTCAGGTAGATGATTTCATTAGGATATTGCTGATACAGAAGCTCAATATAAAATTTTTAGTCATTGGTGACGACTTTCGCTTTGCTCGCAATCGGGAGGGGAGTTTTGATCACCTAAAAAGAGTACAGAGAATCCTTCAATTCGAATTGCAAAAAATGCCCAGTATCACCAAGGACAATGAACGTGTAAGCAGTACGCTAATTAGGGAGGCATTGCATTCTGGTGATTTAGATAAAGCGACAAATCTACTCGGCAAACCCTATCGCATGTCAGGGCGTATTGTGATAGGAGAAAAATTGGGAAGAAGTCTAGGCTACCCAACTGCGAACGTTAATATTCAACGTTTACAAAGCGCTATAATGGGTATATTTGCAGTAAGGGTTTACGGAGTTACATCCGAGCCACTTGATGCAGTAGCTAGCCTTGGAACAAGGCCTACTTTTTACGAGGGAAAAAAACCATTATTGGAAGTGCATATTTTTGACTTTAATCAAGAGATATACGGGCAATATATTCATGTTGATTTTATCTCTAAGATTCGTGATGAAGCGAAATTTGATAATGCTCAAGATTTAATAATGCAAATGGACAATGATGCCACTAAAGCAAGAAAGATACTGTTAAATAAGAAAAATTAAAGAAAGAATTAATAAAATGTTAAATGAGAAATATTCAAAAGAAACAAGATCATTAATTAAATGGTTCGTGGTTGTAGCTATTGTCTTTTTCCTCGACCAATGGGTCAAATTTTTGATTGTGGATAATGTTTCTCTTTATGAGAAAGTTTATATAAATTCCTTTATAAATATAACGCATCAGCATAACCCGGGCGCTGCTTTCAGCTTTTTGGCCGATGCGGGAGGTTGGCAAAGATGGTTTCTTTCGATACTGGCCATAGTTGTTTGTGGCTATATAATTTATTGGCTTTATGATTTACGAAGAACAGTCAAATGGTTTCTTCCTTATGGGCTTTCGATGATACTCGGCGGTGCTTTAGGCAATGTCTTTGATCGAGTAAGATTGGGTTATGTTATAGATTATCTGCAAGTCCTGATTTATGGCTGGCCTTTTCCGTCATTTAATGTGGCTGATGCTGCTATTACTGTTGGAGCTGTTATGATAATTGTTGATGCAGTTACAGATAAAGACAGATGAATTAAACTCTATAAGTTAATCTTTGATAAGCATACTTAAGTCAATAGCTGCAATGTTTTTGGTTATAGCACCAATTGAAACGAAATCAACTCCCGTCGCTGCTGTTTCTTTAACATTATCGATTGTTATGTTTCCGGAGGCTTCAATTAAGGCAGGAGGGGTGCCAATTTCTTGATTGATTTTGCAAGTCTCAGAAAGCATTCCAAGAGTAAAATTATCCAAAAGGAGACGATTTGCCCCGGCGCTAATTGCTATTTTAGCTTCGTCTAATGATTCTACTTCTACTTCAGTTGGAGTACCCGGGTAACGTTTTTTTGATTCCTTAATAAGATATTTGATCCCTTTTGAATTAATAATATGGTTTTCTTTAATCAGTATTGCATCGTATAAACCAAATCTGTGATTGGTTCCACCTCCACAAGTAACCGCATATTTTTGTGATAAACGTAATCCGGGGATAGTTTTTCTGGTATCAAGGATTTTGCAATCTGTATTCCTTATCTTTTCTACATATTTTTTTGTAGTCGTTGCTGTTGAAGAAATAGTTTGTAGGAAATTCAGGGCGCATCTTTCGCCACTGAGAATATTATTCTTAGATCCTTTAATTTCTGAAATGATTGAATTTTCTTTTATAGAATCACCATCTTTGTAAAACCAGTTTACTTTTATCTCTGGATCGATCTGTCTATAGAGTTCATCGACCCATGCTTGGCCAGCTAATATCATTTTTTCCCGATTATTGATAACGGCTTTACAATTTAGATCTCCACATAGAGATGCCGTTAAATCACACTGACCAATGTCTTCTTTGATCGCTTTAGAGACTAATTCATTTATTTCTTTTTTTAGATTTTCAGATATATGCATAATTTTTCATAAAATAAGCCCAGTAAAACTGGGCTTATTTTATCTCATTAACAAATAAAGGTTACAAGCGTTACATGATAAAGCCATGATGAGCTCCAACCATACTCATAACCATTGGAATTGACATTAATGTATTTGAACGAGAGGCCAAGAAAGCAATTCTTTTAGCTTTATCTATTTCATCTGCTGTAGCTGCAACTATACCAAGAATCTTCTTTTGATTAGGCCAGATAAGCACCCAGACGTTAAATAACATAATTGTACCTAACCAAGCTCCAATTCCGATAGTAGTGGCATAAATATCATTTGATCGCATACCTAATTCAAATGCATCACCCAATCTGCCGGTCATCCAGAGGTATCCTGCACCTGTTAACCAAGTAAATGCTGCACCCCATCTGAACCACCAAAGAGCTCTAGGGGCAACATATTTAGTAATACCTGCACCTCCAGGTCCTCCTTCATCAGTTAAAGCCTCACCAAGTGCGGGAACCTGCACAAAGTTAAAGTAATACAAGAGTCCGATCCATGTTATGCCAGCTAATACATGCGCCCAAATCATTGCCGATTGACTTGCAATGCCTACTAAATGGTTATCACTCGAGGCTAGCATGAGAATAATTGCTAAAATAAAACCTGAAATTATTGTTCCACGAACAGTTTTTAATGGATTCATATTTATTTCTCTTCTTTTTGTGATTTATAATATAGTGTATACACAAAGGTTATTATAGAGAATTTAGTAAAAAAAATGGAATTTTTTACAAAATTTAAATATCAAATCATATTTTTAGTAATGGAGTAAGAAATTGGATATAAATGAACGGATAAAGGATCAATTAGAAAATAACCCAGTAATGCTTTATATG
>JAYZHY010000214.1:0-6094 GCA_036166115.1 Pseudomonadota bacterium
GCTGGGTTTACTTTAGCTTTAAATTCATTCGCTACAGTATTTGCGATTTTTGTTTTAAGAAAGATGCAGCCAGAAATTAAACGGCCCTACAAAACATTTGCATTTCCATTTCCACCATTAATTTATCTAGTTCTAACCGGATGGACGTTATACTTTGTGTTGATAAATAGACCGGTTGAAGTACTTTTCAGTTTTATGATTATTGCCTCTGGTGGAATCTTGTATTTAATCTCAAGCAAAAAAAATATAGCAAATTAAAAGGAAAAACATGACAAAAAAAATCATTCTTCTCTTGTACTTACTCTCCAGTTTTGAGGTTGCAAATACACAGTCACTGGAAGATCAGGCTGTATTGTGGCTCAAGGAATTCATTAAAATAGATACAATTAACCCGCCGGGTAATGAGAGTAAAGCTGTTGAATTTTATAAGAAAATATTTGACTCCGAAGGAATTACTTACAATATTGCTGAGAGTGCTCCTGGAAGAGGAAATATATGGGCTCGTTTGAAAGGAGGCAATGAACCATCGTTAATCCTATTGCAACATACTGATGTAGTGCCCGCAGATCCAAAATATTGGACAACAGGCCCATTATCGGGAGAGGAGAAGGACGGTTACATATGGGGCAGAGGCGCGCTCGATATGAAGGGAACTGGTATTTCTCAATTAGTAACTTTTTTGAATCTACATCGATCAAATGCTCCTTTAAATAGAGATGTTATTTTTCTTGCTACCGCCGATGAAGAAGCTGGCGGTTACTATGGTGTAGGATGGTTAACAAAGAATCACCCTGAAATATTTAAGGGTGCAGGCCTTCTTATCAATGAAGGTGGAAGTGGTGAGAGTAATGATAAAGAAACCATATTTAGTGTAGAGGTTACACAAAAAGTGCCCGTTTGGTTAAGATTAACCACCATTGACACGCCCGGACATGGATCGATGCCAAATGCAAGCAGTTCAGTCACCAAAATGATTGGCGCGTTAAATACTTTAAAAAATCATTCTTTCGAGGCCAGAATAATTCCTCCGGTTGATGCTGTTTTTTCATCGATGAGTTTGAGTGCCGATGAAGAATGGGAAGAGGCTTATGCCGACATGTCTTTAGCAATAAAAGAACCGGGATTTCTTGAGAAATTACAAGAATATTCCCCCAGCCAACATGCGTTAACAAGAGATACATGCTCAATTACAAGAATTGGCGCTTCCAATAAAATCAATGTCGTGCCACCAGAATCCTGGGCTGAGGTTGACTGCAGAATCCTTCCAGATAGAACTTCTGATGAATTTATATTAGATTTTAAATCTGCTCTCAGCGAACACGATGTTCGGGTTGAGGTTATAATGGCCTTTACTTCTGCTGTATCCTCATCGAACAGTCGTCTCTATAAGGCAATTGAGAAAATTACAGGTGAGAGGCACCCCGGATCAAGAGTTATGCCATCGGTAAGCACTGGCTTCACAGACAGTCATTTTACTCGAGACCTAGGTATAGCAAGTTATGGTTTCGACCCTATAATTGTTCCAGAAAAAGAGTTTACAAGGATCCATGGAAATGATGAGCGAGTTAGTGTCGAGGGTTTCCGAAGAGGTGTTAGAGATTTATTGGCAATTATTAGTGATGTCGTTTATGACTAGATTCCAATCAATTTAGAAGCATTTTGTGACACCAATTTATGAATTGATATTTCATCATAACCAAGATCAAGGCACATATTTATTACACCTCTGAAACCATCCACTGGTGAAGGATTACCAACTTGACCTAAATCTGATCCTAAAATCGTTTTATCAATACCCGCCGCTTTTATCATGTTATCCAGTTCATTGGGTTCATAAAATTTATATTTTGACGTCTGCACAAACATGCACATCGAGTGCTCAACATATGCACCCATATTGACTAATTCAGTGATATCAGAAAGTGATGCACCAATGATATATGTTGGATGATTGCACAATAATCTATTAACACCTCTTTCTCTTGCCATTTTAAAAAGTGGCCAGATTTCAGATATATGCAGATGACCAGAAGATAAAACTAAATCATTTTCTGCGATCAGATCAATTATGAATTTTACCTCATCGATTAAGTCGCCATTCTTATTAGTTACTCGAAGAGGTGTTGGCGCCAACATCTCTTCTTTAGTAGTAGGAAATTTTTCATCAAAATCTTTATCATCTTTATGGGCGTTAATGTGATTTTCAGCTGAAAATGTGGGCATCCATACCAATTTAGCACCTAAGTTAATGCCATGATCCACTGCATACCTATTGATCCCGCCAACAGTATTATTTAATGGTACTCCAGATAGTAATTGAACATTCAGATGCTTAAAATGTGATTTAAGTAATTCGGTTATTGGTGTTGCTGAGTAATAATGATCTTTATACAAAACCGCTTTCATGCCAACAGCTGAGGCTTCTTTGGCTACCTCAATATGATCAATTGATCTTGGCATCACCGAAGGACCACTGTGACAATGCAGATCTACCGCTCCAACAAGCAACTTCTCAATTAACTCTTTTCTCTCTTTTGAAGCTTTATGATAATTATCCATATCGTGGAAAATACTATATGTTGTTTCTAATCTGAGATATTGAAGCTTTCAAGTGAGATTGATCGGAACCAATCACGAATAACGAAAATCCTTTCTTCTGCCACCCTTCAATAGCATTTTTATCTGGCAAATATATACCTAAAGGAATATTTGCTTTTTTTGCGGCAGCGGTTACCAAGTCAATCGCTTGATTAACTTGCTCGTCCTCAATATCGTTACAACCTAACGATAACGCTAAATCCGCTCTCCCGATAAACAAACAATCAATCCCCTCCGTTTTTACTATCTCATTTATATTTTCAACTGCTTCTTTTTCTTCAATCTGACATATAACAGCCGTAGAGTTATTTGATTGTTCAATCATCTCTTGGATTGACAATGAACCATAACCCCCAGATCTGGATGAATTGGAAAAGCCGCGATGTCCTTGTTGGCACTCTGATGAGAGATATCTTGAAGCTTTCGTGGCATATTCTGCGTCTTTACCTGTATTAACGTGTGGTATTAAAACACCATTAGCACCCATATCAAGAACGCTGAGAATATTTTCTTCACTTAAACTGGGAATTCTAACAATAACTGGAGTGTCTGATGACTTTGCCGCGAGAATAGAAGTATCCAGTTCTATTTTACCAAAAGGGGCATGCTCAGCATCCAAAACAATAAACGATAAATCACATGATGAAATTATCTCAACTATTTGATAATTAGGTGTTTTTATAAATGTTCCAACCAACCCACCCTCTTCCTTGAGCTGCTTGCGAAAACCAGAAAAAGTCATTAATTTAATCCTTATTTTTCTCGAATTCTTGATAGTCTACTAAATGCATGTAGTCTTCCCTTATTGGCGCAAAAACATCTAAATTTAATACCGGTTCATCACCAAAAGGTTCAGCATAATGCTCTACATTGGGTGGTATACGTATCAAAGAGCCTGGGCCACCTTCAAGAACTTCATCACCAACATGAAAACGAACCTTACCTTGAACAATATACACAGCTTGCTCAAACGGATGAGAATGCGGATTAACCTCCATACCCGGTTCTAGAGTATTCATGACCATCATAAACTGATCGCCACGAAATCCTTTTCTGGATACACCCGGTCTTACTTCCTCGCCTTCTATAGTGTCCCAATTATATAATTTCGCCTTTGTTGACATAGTTTTTCCTCTTTATTTACTGCTATGCATAATAACATTTAATTTAAAGCATCATCGGAAACGAATTTTCGCCAATAGCCAGGGCTTATCTTTTGTTCATCATAAGATTCTAGTCGATCGGCTGCATAACCCACTAATTCGCTTGCTGTCATACCCTTTTCGTTTAAATACTCTGATAACTGTTCAATATTTTTCGAGATTACATTGAAACCATTTATAAAAATAGCTGAGGTTAATTCGACTGCAGTTGCGCCGGATAGCATCATTCTAGCTATGTCGTAACCATCTCTTGCTCCATTAGTACCTATTAATGCATACTCCTCACCTGCAATCTTTCGACTTTCACTCAACCATCGACAAGTAATAGGTAAAGCCCAGCGCCCTCCATAAGCACCTTTAGTGCCCAATAAAGGAAGCATTGAGTCTAAATCAGGCATCAATGCCATCATACGTCCTATCATGACAACGGCATCAGCACCTGCCTCTTTTGCCGCAAGACATAAACCGCTTACGTCTTCACTAAAGCCAGCTACCTTAACCCATAAACTACCTTGATATACCTGCCTAACTTTACTTACTATATCCTTTACCCTTTCTTGCTCTAATGTCACTTGGATACCTTCTGTTACCTCGACACCATGCGGGGCACCGATATTTAACTCCAATATACGAATACCTAATTTTTCTGCTAATTCAGCATATCGGCATAAATAATCAAGATTCTCAGGAATTAAACTGGCGGCCACATATGCATTATGTTCTTTAGCGATTTTGTCAAATTTAGCAATTTGTTTCAGCCAATCCTCAGAATCAGTCCCAATCAACCCAGAACGACCAAACAAACTCTTACCTTTATTATCACTTTTTTGCCATTCGCAAACTTTTAATTCAGCATCGATTAAAGAATAATCTGTTTTGTCTAATTGACGTCTTGCCGCATCGCTTTCATTTGTCGATTTAGCAACCACAACAGCTGCACCTAATCTTATAGCTTTAAGAATCCCGACTTCTTCAATGAAATGCTCGCCTGAACCGCATATTAATGGATTTTTTAACTCGATCTTACCAATACTAACTTTTAGTTTTTTGTCATTCATCATACTGTTTAAGAACGTTCAGATTTAATCATCTTATTTGCCATAAGCAGTATAAGCGCCCCGGCAATCACTACCAATATTGTATACCCCGAATCACTACCTAACCACAATGTTGAGCTCCCAACAAGCAAAGCACAAAGTAAATAAAACAACCAAAACAATAAATCTTTAATTGAGTTAACAATCTTATCTCGCAAAGCATGCGCCAGAATTAATCCAGATACCAAGCAAGTCAAAAATATCAATAAAATCTCAAACCCGCTTCCTTTAAACAATAAGCTGTCATTAAAAACAAACAAGAAAGGCAAAAGATAGGCAGCTATCCCTAACTTGATTGCAGTAAAACTGGTTCGCCATAGAGATGCCTTAGCAATACCTGCCGCGACAAAGGATGCAACTGCGACTGGTGGCGTAATCATTGAAAGCAAACCAAAGTAAAAGATAAACAGATGTGCCGCTAAAATAGGCACTCCCATCTCAATCACAGCTGGCGCCAATACCACCGATAGAACTATATACACTGCAGCAGTTGGCATTCCCATGCCCAAAATAATGGCAACGAGACCGGTTAATAACAACATAACTAATAACCCGTATTGATTACCAATATCTGTTAACCCCAATGTCAAATTAAACCCAAGTCCAGTAATATTTAAAACACCAACTATAATTCCTGCCGCACCACCAATTAATATAATAGGAATCAATGTTTGGGCAACGTTCTGAAGGAAGGTTTTGACAGTAGCTAAATTTATGTTTGAGCTCCTCAGAGCTAAACCAACAAAAAGTGCTGTAAACCCTGATATTAAAGCAGATTTGGCAGGCTGCAAACCAATACCAAACATCAAAATTATAAGCATAACAATGGGTAAGAAATGGAGCCCCCGATTCTTAATTAATGCTCTAAATTTTGGTAATGCAGAACGATCAAGACCTTTAAGATTATTGTCTTTTGCCATAAGATCCACTTGTGCAAACAATATAATATAATAAATAATTGCCGGCAATGCAGCGGCAGCAACCACCTCAACATAAGGAATATCTAAAAATTCTGCTATCAAGAAAGCTGTTGCACCCATAACGGGTGGTGCCAATTGACCGCCATTTGATGCAATAGCCTCAACGGCGGCGGCAAAATAACCCGGAAGCCCTGTTTTTTTCATTAGAGGAATAGTGACAACACCTGTAGACATGACATTTCCAACGGTTGAACCACTGATCGAACCAAAAATTGAACTTGCAACAATTGATACTTTTGCTGGTCCGCCTCGATAA
>JAYZHY010000215.1:0-2583 GCA_036166115.1 Pseudomonadota bacterium
ATACTGAGAAATGCCTTTTGGCTATCCATCCAATTAGCTGGATATCTCTGAGTCCTCCTGGACTAATCTTTATATTCGGTTCAAGTTTATAGGCAGTATTATCAGAGCGAAGATGTCTTTTTTCCTGTTCAATTTTTTTCTCTTTAAAGTATTTTTCTGAGGGCCACATTTTGTCAGTTGCAATAGAATCTTTCATTGAGTCATATAAAAAATTATCTCCAATGAGTTTTCTGGATTCCATAAGTGTTGTAATCGTAATTACATCCTTCTTTGATTCCATCTTGCATTCTTTTAGTGTGCGAACACTATGTCCCAAATCAAATCCAATATCCCAGAGATTGGTCAAGAAATTCGATATGTGCTCATTAGCTTCTTTTTGAATTTTATCGCCAAGTAGAATCATTATATCGATATCTGATTGAGGTAAGAGTTCTTGTCGACCATATCCTCCTACGGCGATTAGTGTTATTTCTTTAAAATCATCTAATTTATGCTTTCTCCAAAGACAAATAATAACCTGATCGATTGCTATTGAATGCAAATGAACCAAGATATCTATAGGTTCTTTATTTATAAATCGTTTTTTAAGATTTTGATTTAAATCTTTTAAAGATTTTTTTATATCGCTAATTGAGTTTTTATTATTTAACGCTTCAGAAAAGTCTACAATATCGGTATCATTTTTTAGATTGTTAGGTATTTTTGATAGCATTTTTGAGGGTCAATTATCTTTCGTCTTTTCCAAGAGTTAATACTTCATAACCTTTTTCTGTGATAAGTACCGTATGTTCCCATTGGGCAGAAAGATCATGATCTTTCGTGACGACAGTCCAACCATCAGGTAGTAATTTTACTTCTTTCTTTCCGGCATTAATCATAGGTTCGATAGTGATTGTCATTCCGGCTTTAAGCTTAATCCCTGTAGCAGGCTCTCCGTAATGCAATACTTGAGGTTCTTCGTGAAAAATACGACCTATTCCATGTCCGCAATACTCTCTAACCACAGAGAATCTATTCTTTTCAGCATAGGATTGGATTGCATGACCAATATCACCGAGGTATTTTCCATCAGATAGCTCTTTAATTCCAAGCCACATACTTTCAAACGTGACATCAGACAGTCTTTTAGCTCTAATACTTGGCTCGCCTGCAAAAAACATCCTACTGGTATCACCATGAAAACCGTCTTTAATTACAGTTACATCAATATTAAGGCAATCACCTGACCTTAAAATTCTGTCACTTGGTATACCATGACATACAACATGATTTAATGATGTACAGATTGATTTAGGGAATCCTCGGTAATTCAAGGGAGCAGGAATTGCACCTTGTATCTCCGTTATGTATTTATGACATATTTGGTCTAGCTCTGAAGTGCTGATACCGGGTTTAACAAAATCTTCGATCATATCTAATACATCTGCGGCTAATCTCCCAGCAATCCTCATTTTTTCTTGTTCTTTTGTATTTTTAATAGTTATATTCATTTTTAAGGCTTTTTGTTGAATTCTGTCTCGATCTCTTATTTTAACTGGAAAAGATAGATTTTCTGTCATTTTTTCCTACTAAGACAATTATCCAAAAGAATTAGATTAAGTTTCAACTATTGTTCAAATAATCAGTGTATGGTATAAAGCGCAAGCCTTTGAGGCAAATAATTCACACGTTTATCGTCACATAATGTAGGGTGCTTAGTTTAGATAATTAAGTTGCATAATGGGGTAAACGGAAGAACAACCCGGAGAAAAATATGAAAGACATAACGATGCGCCAGATGCTAGAGGCGGGCGTCCACTTTGGTCACCAGACTCGGTATTGGAACCCAAAAATGGCTCCTTACATTTTTGGATCTCGAAATAAGATACATATTATCAATCTAGAGAAAAGTCTTCCTATGGCGAGAGAAGCCTATTCTTTCGTAAAAGCGATGATTGCCGATGGCGGTAAGATATTATTTGTTGGAACAAAACGCGCAGCAACAGAGACTATTCGTTCTGAAGCAGAAAGATGTGGAATGCCTTTCGTTAATCACCGCTGGCTTGGCGGCATGCTTACTAATTACAAGACAATCCGTCAATCTGTTAAGAGATTGAAGAATTTAGATCAAATGGCTGAAGAAGGTGGTTTTGAAGGCTTAACAAAGAAAGAAATTTTAGGCCTGACAAGAGAATCTGAGAAACTAGAAAAAAGCTTGGGTGGCATAAAGGACATGGGATCAATCCCTGATGCACTGTTCGTCATTGATGTTAATTATGAAGAAATTGCAATTCGTGAGGCGCATAAGCTAGGTATTCCAGTCGTTGCAATTGTAGATTCTAATTGCTCACCAGATTTTATAGATTATTTAATTCCAGGTAATGATGATGCCATGAAGGCAATCTCACTTTATACAAGCTATATTGCTGAAGCTGTAATGGAAGGAAAAGCATCCATCCCCGAAGTTGTTTTGAGTGATGATGAATTTATTGAATTGGATGAGGATGGTAAACCAAGTAAGAAGAAACGAAAAGACAATAAAATTTCAAAAAAGATAACTACCAAGAAGAAGAAAATAACTTCAATTCAGAAAAAACCGAGTAA
>JAYZHY010000216.1:0-2752 GCA_036166115.1 Pseudomonadota bacterium
CCTCTTTTTCCTGAAGGTGTAAATACAATTTTAAATTTATTTTTATGCATGGAGGCGTCCATCTTTTTATTCTTTTTATTAGAATCCCCAGATTGCGATAAAGACTTTTGCAATAATAAATCTGATACTATAATTTATTTAGTAATTTTACTGTCAAATATATCTTGATAAGAAAGAAAAAACTATGTAATTAGGCTCATCAATATGATCAACAAAAAATTTAAACTACTAATAATTTTTTTGTCACTATTAACCGTCTCTTGTGATCAGGTATCACAAAGCACAACAGTGTTAGGAAACACTCCTAAGGAATTTACATCTTCATCTTCCGTTACAAAAATACAAGAACAATTAAGAAAGCTACCAAAAAATGATATTTGGTGGACAAGAAGCGGTGAAGACATGGCTTGGAATAATAAAAATCTTCATCAAATCTTCCCTACGGTTAATGTCTATAGAAATGGATCGGTCAGCCCTCTTGAAAAAGATTTAATGACTGAAATCAACAATACTGAAATCGATACACCTTATGGACGCATGACCTTTGAAACTTTCATTCATAACGATAAATCTACTGTTATGGGTGTGGTAATCGCACACAAAGGGAAGATTGTTTTTGAGCAATACCCCAGAATGCAAGAACATGAAAAACCGATATACTGGTCAGTCTCAAAAGTACTGCCAGCAACGGTATTACGTATATTGGAAGAACGTGGCCAAGTGGATGTCAGCCAACCAATAGACTTTTATATAAAAGAATTAAGTGACTCCAGTTATGCAGGTATTAAAATTAGAAATATTCTAGATATGGCATCCGGCCTTGATTGCTCTGACAACTATGAAACATTCGAGTCCTGTTACTATCTTTATTCAATGTCCATTGGTGATGGTTTTAGAACTGATGCCGCAGAAGACAACCCTTATGATTTTACAATAAAAACAAAAATAAAGAGAAATGCTAAACAGGGTGAAATATTTTCTTACTCTGGTTTAGATACTTTTGTTTTAAGTTGGTTGGTTGAAGAAATAACAAACATGCCTTTCCAAGACGCTTTAAGCAAAGAAGTCTGGTACCACATTGGAGCGGAATCGGATGCTTCTTATATTGCTCCCAGATACGGTATTGCCATTACGCATGGTGGTTTTCTCGCAAAAATGAGAGATATGATCAGATTTGGATTGTTGTTTACGCCAAGCTATCAAACTGTAAGCAATAAGAAGATTATTTCTGACAGCCATATTGATCTGATTCTCAATAAAGGCAACCCCAGACTGATGCAAAATCTTTATTCAAAAGTAGCCTCTTCTTCGACTTTTCGTTCCCCTACCGACCTAAAACATAATGTGTATCAATGGGATTCAGTATATGACAATGATGATTTTTTCAAAGGTGGCTGGGCAGGACAAGGCCTCTTGATTAACCCAACACGAGATTTAGTAGCCGTATGGACTGGATACAAAAAAAATGATCAGCATGATGCCAGCGAGATGAGGGGCATTATCAGAGAACTATTAAATCATGTCTTTGATGGAAATAGATAATGAGTCCTTTGGACCATATTAATTCCTATTATGCGGCAAGCATTAAATCACCTACCAACTTCCCTCCACTGCAAGGCAATATAACATCTGATATTTGTATCGTAGGCGGTGGATTTAGCGGAGTATCGGCAGCTCTGGAGCTTGCCGAACGCGGTTACAAGGTAACTATTATTGAAGCAAATAAGATTGGCTGGGGAGCAACCGGACGAAATGGCGGACAAATTATTGGTGGATTCTCTGGTGAAGATGTCATGCTAAAAAAATACGACCATCACACTGCGAACATGATTTGGGATATGCGGTGGGAAGGAAACCAGATTATTCGCGATCGAGTAAAAAAATACGCCATAGATTGCGATCTTAAATGGGGTTATCTGGATGTCGCTATAAAAAAACGGCACATCAACTCTCTAAAAACGCACTCCGATGAGTTGTTAGAGAAGAATTATCCCTACAAAACAGATTTATTATCCAAAGAACAAACACAAGAAATAATAGGTACCGATGTATATTGCGGAAGCCTTTTAAATAAAGGAAATGGTCATGTTCATCCCCTGAATCTATGCATTGGTGAAGCAACAGCAGCAGGATCGTTAGGTGCATTAATCTATGAGCAATCCCCGGTAATCAAAATAGACAAAACAAGCAACCCTAAAATTCATACTGCGCAAGGCAGTGTTACTGCAAATACTTTGTTGCTAGCTGGTAACGCATATCATCAATTTGATAAGAAAATGCAAAATTTTATCATCCCTGTGAATAGTTTTGTAATTGCCACAGAACCATTATCAGATAACATTATCCAAAAAATTAATCCTCAAGATCTGGCTGTTTGTGATCCCAATTACATACTCGAATATTTCCGCTTAACTGGTGATAAGCGATTATTATTTGGCACCAGACTTAATTATCATGGAAGTGATGAAACCCATATAAAAGTTGAGCTGCGCAAGAAAATGTTACGTATTTATCCATACTTAAATAATGTAAAGATTGATTATGCGTGGACCGGTAAAATTGGCGTAACAATCAACCATGTTCCACAACTTGGAAAATTAGCCTCTAATATTTTCTATAGTCAAGGCTACTCAGGGCATGGGGTTAATATGACTCACTTAGCTGGAAAACTCATGACTGAGGCGATTTCCGGAACGATGGAACGATTTGATTTATTTAACAATATTCGACCATTCGCCATACCAGGAACACA
>JAYZHY010000217.1:0-4642 GCA_036166115.1 Pseudomonadota bacterium
ATTATAAGAACGTTTTGTGTCCCGAATGAAGACAAAATACTTATATCTCCGCCCACTTTTGATATGTATCAATTCTTTGCCAAAGCAAATTCTATTTCCACTATAGAGGTGCCTCTTTCTGAGAAAAATAACTTTACCCTCAACATTGAAAATTTAATAAAAAAAATAACTGAAGAGACAAAGATTATCTTTTTATCATCTCCAAATAATCCATGTGGATCATCAATAAAGAGTGAGGAAATTAAGATGCTGCTCAAAGCAGTGAAAGGTAAAGTTATTGTAGTGGTAGACGAAGCTTATATTGAATTTAGTTCAACCAAATCAATGATCAATGAAATAAATAATTATAGTAACCTTATCGTGCTAAGAACTCTCTCAAAAGCATTTGCATTAGCCGGAGCAAGGTGCGGATCAATGATTTCCTCAAAAGAAGGAATTCAATTCTTAAAAAAAATTCAACCCCCTTTTTGCTTCTCCACGCCTATAATAAATCATATTGAAGCGGTATTATCATCAGATGGAATTAATTCTGCCAATAGCGAAATTGCTAATATCATCACAGAAAGGAAACTCTTGAAAAATAGAATGCAAACGTTGGATTGTGTTGAAAAAGTATGGGAAAGTGACGGTAACTTTTTGTTAACAAGATTTAAGAATATTGATAGAGTAAAAAAACATCTAGACAAAGAGAATATTGTAATTGGAATCCTTAAAGACGATTTATTAAAAAATTGCGCACGAATTACAATTGGAACAAAAAATGAAAATAGTAGTTTAATAAATTCTCTTCATAAATTAAATTAATTAATTTACTCAAATTGCTGATTAAATTACTAATTCTTCTGGAATCTCTCTCAAATTATAGTTTGATGCCATGGATCTTACATAAGCCCCTGCATTTGCAATTAAAATAACATCATTTTCGTTGGTGGATGGAAGCTCTCTATCGTGCCCCAGTACATCACCAGATTCACATATTGGTCCTACTATTGTAATTTTTGTTGCATTTTTCTGACGCAATTTAGTTAAATTTACAATTTCATGATAAGCGCCATATAGTGCTGGCCTAATTAAAGTATTCATGCCTACATCAATCCCTACATAACAATAACCATCTTTTTTCTTTGTTTGAGTTACGTGAGATAAAATAACACCCGATTCACCAACAATGTAACGACCCGGTTCAATCCAAAATTCATAATCCTTAAATTTTTTCTTACAATCTATTAATAAATCATTAACTTTCTTTATATCAAATGCCTGATCACTAACTCTTTCTCTTATCGGTAAACCACCACCAAGATTGATAATTTTTATAGATGAAAATGATTGTGCGATATCAATTAGTAATTTTGCTGAATTTACCCAATTTGATGTATTTGTTACACCGCTGCCGTTATGTACATGAAGCCCAACAACCTCGATATCATATTTTTCTGTATATTGTTTTATTTTATTTACTTTATTTATAGGAATTCCAAATTTAGAAATATTGCCAGCAGTTTTGACAAAATCATGGTGACCATCGCCTTTTCCTAAATCAATTCGAACTAATATTTTCTTTCCCTTAAAGATATCAGGCCAAGATTCCAATAAATACAAATTATCGATTGTTACCAAAAGATTATTTTTTAAAGCCCAAATATAATCCTTTTTTGGAGCAAAATTTGGAGTAAAAAGGATATCTTTTGCAGATATTTTTGGTAAAACTTTTTTTAAAAATTTAATTTCTCCAGGTGAGACACATTCGAACCCGATGTCATATTTTGATATTAATTGCAATAATTCCGGGTTAAAATTTGCCTTCATGGCATAGAAAATTTTATTGAAAGCGCTTTGCTCTTTTATAGTATTTATCGAATTGTTGATTGTTTCAGAATCATAAACAATAAGATTTGCGTGATTATCGGCAATAGCTAATAGTTTTTTTTGTTTTTCAATCCACCACAAAAGTCTTCTCTATATATATTAAAATTTATTAGAAGTGTAGCTCTTAATCACCAATCTAAAGGCACAGTTACAGCGCCTTTAGACGCTGATAATACAGTGGAACGATATTTAGCTAAGACACCTTTTTTTATACTAGACAATGGTCGCTTCCATGATTGGCGCCTTTTTTCAATCATAGAATTATCTACAAGCAAATCAATGCATTTTTTTTCTGCATCTATTTTTATTTGATCGCCATTTTCTACCAGAGCTAATGGTCCGCCAACCATAGCCTCAGGGGAGACGTGTCCAACTACAAAACCATGACTGCCTCCAGAAAACCTCCCATCAGTTATTAGCGCCACATCGGACCCTAGTCCTTTACCCATAATTGCGCCAGTAGGGCTTAACATTTCTCTCATCCCTGGGCCTCCCTTAGGTCCTTCGTACCTAATGATAATTACATCACCTTTTTTTATCTCGTTAGCCAAAATTGCTTTCATAGCAATCTCTTCTGAATCAAAAACTCTTGCTGTTCCCTCAAAAAATAAACCTTCTTTGCCAGAAATTTTTGCAACCGCACCTTCCGGTGCTAAATTTCCATATAAGATCTCTAGATGACTTTCACTCTTAATTGGAGAGCTAAAATCTCTGATAATATTCTGGTTATCTGGATAATCTTTCACGGTCTCAAGGTTTTCTGCGAGAGTTTTTCCCGTGACAGTCAAGCAGTCACCGTGCAATAAACCTTTTTTCAAAAGACGTTTCATTAAAGGTTGTACCCCACCAATTGCGATTAGATCTGACATTAGGTGCGTTCCGCTTGGTTTAACATCCGCTAAGACCGGAACACGGGAACCAATTCGAGAAAAATCATCTAAGCTAAGATTAATATTTGCTTCCTGTGCCATTGCAATTAAATGTAAAACGGCATTAGTAGATCCACTTAAAGCAATAACTACTGTAATGGCATTCTCAAATGCCTCTTTCGTCATAATATCTAAAGGTTTTATGTCTTCTTTTATTAAATGCATTACTGCGTGACCTGCTTGTTTGCAATCTATAATCTTGTCCTTTGATATTGCTTCTTGTGCAGAACTATTTCCTAAACTTAAGCCTAGCGCTTCTATAGCTGAAGCCATTGTATTTGCTGTATACATTCCACCGCATGCCCCAGGACCCGGTATTGCAGTTCGCTCTATTTCCAGTAATTCTTTATTATCAATTTTGCCACTTGAAGCTTCTCCGACAGCCTCGAAGACTGAAACAATATCTCTTTTCTTTGCTCCGGGCTGAATAGTTCCTCCGAAAACAAATATCGATGGTCGATTTAATCGCGCCATGGCCATAACACATGCCGGCATATTTTTATCGCAACCACCAATAGTAATCAATCCATCGAACCCTTGTGCGGATGTTACCGCTTCAATTGAATCTGCAATGATCTCCCTTGAAACTAACGAATAACGCATTCCCGGAGTGCCCATAGAAATCCCATCTGAAACAGTTATAGTGTTGAAAATGACTGCTTTCGCACCTGCCTCTTCCGCACCCGACGACGCTTCAATTGCAAGTTTATCTAAATGCATATTACAAGGAGTTATCATGCTCCATGTTGATGCAACTCCAATTTGAGGTAATTTAAAGTCATCATTTTCAAAACCTACAGCTCTGAGCATGGCTCGGCTGGGGGCTTGTTCAATACCATCAACAATTTTTTTGGAATATTTTCGTAATGTTTCTTTACTCATAACAACACTTAATTAGAATGAAAATATCGATCTTACCAACTCAGATTATATTACAGGAGAGAGAATTAAACATTTATTATAAATCTTCAACATTACTGAAAATAGTTTTATTAAGATTGATTCGTTTTTTGTAATCTCTATTTCTTGCTTTTTAGTATTGTTCTATACGATGACCAATCAATATTACTCCCACACATTATCAACACGATCTTCTTTTCATCAATTTTATCTCTCAATGGTCCAAATAATCCGGCTGTTGATACTGCGCAAGCTGGTTCAACAGCTAACTTCATTTCATTAAATAATACATTCATTGATTCAATGATTTCACACTCACTCACAAGCAGCAATTCGGATAAATGATCTTTGCAATATTGGAATGAGAGAGGCAATGAGAATGGCGCTGCTAGACTGTCCGCTACCGTATTGATCTTACTTAAAGACTGAGGCGAATTATTTTGAATACTCATTTGCATTGTATTCGCTCCTAGTGGCTCAATTCCATATATATTGCATTTAGGATTAACTGTTCTCACATAAGAGGATACGCCTGCGCAAAGCCCTCCACCACCAATTGGAATTATAATCACATCAAAATCTTCACGCTGAAAACAAATTTCATACCCTAATGTCGCAGTTCCTCGTATAACATCTATTCCTTCAAATGGGTGAATAAAATTTCGCTCTTCTTTTTCTTGTATTTCATTAACTAAATCAAAAGCCTCATGTGCGTTTTCGGCTAAAACAACTTCTGCACCCAATTTTTTACAATAATCAACACGAAAAATATTAGATGATTTACTCATAACCACCTTTGCATTGACACCAAGTACTTTTGAAGCATAGGCAACTGCAATTGCGTGATTACCTGCGCTAACGGCTGTTACTCCATTAGCAAGTTTATCTTCATCTGTATTCAAGATTGAGGTTAAAGCCCCTCTTAATTTAAAGGTTCCCGTGTT
>JAYZHY010000218.1:0-5629 GCA_036166115.1 Pseudomonadota bacterium
CACATCAATTGTTTCAGATATTTCTGAATGCGAAGAATTAACCGGCATTACAGTTAAAAGAACTGAAAATAAGATCGATTGTATTATTCTAAGAATATTTGTCGACATAATCACCCCTTTTACACAAAATTAACCCATTGCTATATGCGCTTATTCTTGTTAGTAAAAAAATAACACATCTGGCCTTCTCAAAAGAAGGATTATTAGATTGTTATAACTCAGATTTTCGTATTAAGAAATTCCTAATACTTTATTGCGGAGTGACATTCTCTGCTTGCGGGCCTTTTTCACCTTCACTCACGGTCATAGTTACACTTTGACCTTCATGAAGACTCTTTCTTCCCTCAACATTGATTGCGCTATAGTGGACGAAAACATCCTTTCCATCTTCACGCTCAATAAAACCAAACCCTTTTGCATCGTTGAACCACTTAACGGTTCCTTGTATTTCTTCTGACATTTTCTCTTCTTTCTCTTAATATTATGCCAATTAATATGGCGTTAAAAAACCGAATAACTTCGGTGCTCTTGAGGAGTAATATATGCCCTTTTTAATAAAGACATATATTGTTCCAATCCGATGCATTCTACGCATCTTTCAGATTTGTGCAAACATTAAAATCAATTAAATTTCTGATTGAAAATGTTTTTAAATTATTAATATGTGCCAAATAATCTATCTCCCGCATCTCCTAATCCTGGCACTATAAACTTATCGGCATTCAAATGACTATCTATAGATGCGGTATATATCATTACATCAGGATGCTTGCTTTCAACTGCTTTTATACCTTCAGGGCAAGTTACTATACAGACAACAATTATCTTGTTTACACCTTTCTCTTTTAAAGAGTCTATGGCAGAGTTTGTAGAGCCTCCAGTTGCTAACGTAGGATCAATTATTAAATGCAAACCTTTTAAGGATCTTTCAGGAATATTCTCATAATAAGTTTCAGGTCTAGCGGTTTCTTCATTACGGAACATTCCTAAGAAACCAACTCTTGCTGATGGCATCACTGATAAAATACCGCTTAGCATTCCTAATCCGGCTCTTAATATAGGTATCACCACAATCTCTTCATCAATCTTTTTGCACTTTGTTATTTCTATAGGTGTTTCAATTTCCACTTCTTTTAAATCAACATTTTCAAGAGCTTTATATGACAGCAATATTGTAATCTCTGATATTAATTCACGAAATTTACTTAATGGTTGACCTATGGCTCGCACTTCCGCCAATTTATGTTGAATACATGGATGCTTAACTTCATGATGCATTTTAATATTCCTTGT
Organism: Pseudomonadota bacterium; assembly: GCA_036166115.1. Classification (GTDB taxonomy): domain Bacteria; phylum Pseudomonadota; class Gammaproteobacteria; order Steroidobacterales; family Woeseiaceae; genus SP4260. The sequence continues at coordinate 1,294 of JAYZHY010000218.1, forward strand.
ATATTTTAATTTCTATTTAATAAAAATCGCAATCTAAGCCAACTTAGATCCATTTTTTGCTTTTTTATCTGGAACAGCAAGAACTACACTTCCGTCATCTTGAATAAATCCTGTTACCAAACATTCAGATATGAAAGGCCCAATCTGTTTCTTTGGAAAATTAATTACAGCCGACACTTGCATTCCAATTAAATCATTTGGTTCGTAATGATCAGTAATTTGTGCTGATGACTTCTTAATACCTATGTCTTCACCGAAATCAATTGTAAGTTTTATAGCTGGCTTTATAGCTTCTTTAAAGAATTCTGCGTCTAGAACTGTCCCAATTCTTATGTCAACTCGCTCAAATTCCTTCCAGGATAAGTTAGACATTAATAAACCTTCTTAAAATAATATTTAAATATATCAAAACGCATTATGACCTCAAATAAGAAGCACCATTTAAGTCAACAATTGTACCAGTAGCGTAATCCATGCCATCCATGGACAGCATCATTACCGCTTTAGCAATTTCTTCAGGTCTTCCCACTCTCCCAAGAGGGCTTTGTTGTTTGATTGAGTCACCTTGGTTACTCGATAGAATCAAGGATGTCATATCTGTTTCAACAAAACCAGGAGCTACTACCCCCACAAAAATCCCATAAGGGGCCAAAGCAACCGCTAGGGACTGGCTCATCGCATTTAAACCAGCCTTACTTGCTCCATATGCTGGCGATATTGGTTCGCCTCTATTGGCACCACGTGAAGAAATATTAATTATTTTTCCTTTCTTTTGTTTTTTAAAATACTGGGCGGCATGATAACAAATATTCGCAGGGCCCATTAGATTTGCCTCAATCGTTGACCTCCAAGCATTTTGCCAATCGTCAAATTTAGTATCTAAAATTGGGTGATCAACGAACAAACCAGCATTATTAATAACAATATCCAAGCCGCTCAAGATAGAAATGGATTTTGAAATGGTCTCTTTTATATCTTCGCTATTTGTTACATCCAATTCAAGGCAACTGTGATTCTGTCCAGGCAATGAATTAATTAACTCTTTCGCGAGCTTCTCTTTTGATTTATATGTAATAACTATTTCAGCCCCATAAGTTGCATAACCTTGGGCGATAGCTTTACCTATCCCACGGGAACCGCCAGTTATAAATATTCTTTTTCCGCTAAAGTCGTACATGAATTGTTTTAATCAAGCCTTCCGTAGAATGTCATCCTGGAGGTCTCTGACAATGAGATATTCGGTTCTGAATTATAGGCAAGTACCGCTAAGATTCTTGTGACATCACCTTTAACAGGCGTTACTCTATGAATCGAATTTCTCCCTCTGAATAGGACTAAGGTTCCCGGAGTCATCTCCAAGGTATCAAAATCGTGCTCATTATTTAATAATTGATTAACGCCTTCAAAATTCATATCACCTTTTCCAGCATTACGAAAATTCCTAACATATTGAAATTCTCCGCCCTTTTCAGGTCTTTGTATTAATAACGTTACTGCAAATGATGAATTATCAAAATGCCAACCAAGTTCTTGTGATTCTGAGGCATAATGTATGTTAACAGAGGATAACGTATCAGCATATTCATACAAACACTCCTCCCCAACAACTGCAGCAATAAAATTTCGGAATAATTGCGATCTATATAATATTTTCAAAGAGGAACTTTCTGGTACCTGGTCATCAGTAATGCATCCCTTTGAAGACACAACTAATCTATTACGGGGATGTTCTGATGGAAAGTTATCATCATTTGGTAAAATGTAAACACTGTGCTCTTGCCTACAATAAAAAGCTTTTTCTTGATTGTTACTACTCTCTTCTATTAAATCTCTTACAGTATCTTCGTTCAAGAAACCGGGTAGAAGAACACAACCATTTTCATTTATTGTAGATCGACATGCTGAGACAAACTGCCCTTCATCCAATGGATATAAATCTAAATCCACTATGGATTCTATTGAGGTTTTTTTTACCATCCAATCCACTTTTTAACATTACTTTTGTATAATATATAATCATCACAAAATTCTTCAGAGAGCATCTTTTCTTCATGCTGGATAACTCGATTATTCATTATTGGAACGAACAAGTAAGCCGTGAAAATACTTCCAATGTTATTGAATATAAACCCCATACCAATGAGAAAAAATAACATCCCTAAATACATAGGATTTCTGGAATATCCAAAAATTTTTTCCGTAATTAGAGTTTTAGATTTTTTAAAAGGTATAAATGTAGTCTTATGACGTCGAAATTCAATAAAAGAAAGAAAGATAATCAAAAGTCCAAACAAAATCAAACAGTATATAAGCCATAAATTCACTTGAACCCTTAACTCAAGAAATAATAAATATTTTGCTACCAGAAATTGAATTGATAATATAAATAAAATGATAAATAGTGGTGCTGGCCCTTTCTCTTTTGACATCAATTTAATCAAAATAATTTCCTAATACCAACTGCATTTCTTATTTCCTGGATATATGGCACTGAAATGTCTCTTGCTCTCTCAGCTCCTCTTATTAATTCATCCTCAATTTTTACAGGGTTATCAATTAGTTTCTGATATTCTTTTCTTGCTGGTTTTAATTGATCGTTAATACATTCAAATAAGATATTTTTCATTTCGCCCCATGCAATACCCTCTGCATATAATTTTTCAATATTTCTCGTTTCATCAGGAGTAGAAAATGCTTGAAAAATATCATACAAAACTGAATCTTCTGTATCTTTAGGCTCACCCAGTTCCAAGCTATTTGTTTTGATTTTCATTATTAATTTTCTGAGTTCATCTTCATTTGCAAACAATGGGATAATATTGTCATAACTTTTGCTCATCTTTCTCCCATCTAGCCCAGACAAAGTTGCAGTGTCTTCACTAATCACAGCATCAGGTATGACTAATATATCCCCAAAATTGTGATTAAATCTTTGTGCAATATCTCTAGTCATCTCAATGTGCTGTTTTTGGTCTCTACCAACTGGTACTCTGGTTGATTTGAACATCAATATATCAGCAGCCATTAATATGGGATAACTATATAAAGCCATATTTATTCCCTTATCATGGTCGTTCGCACCTGAATCTATATTACATTGAACTTGAGCTTTATATGAATGAGCTCTGTTCATCAATCCTTTTGCGGTCATACTTGTTAATATCCAAGTAAGCTCAGGTATTTCTGGAATATCAGATTGACGATAAAAGTATGCATTGTCAGTATCTAAACCAAGCGCTAACCATGCGGCTGATATTTCGAGAGTTGATCTTGCTATTCTCTTTGGATCCTCAGCTTTGGCTAATGCATGAAGGTCAGCAAGAAAATAAAAATTTTTCTTATCTAGATCCTTGCTAGCCTCAACACCAGGACGAATCGCACCTACATAATTCCCGATATGTGGCGTTCCTGTTGTAGTAATGCCCGTTAAATAAATCTCTTTTGCCATAATCCTAAATACCTAATATATAAATACCATATGATAATTAATGCTTAAGATAAAACCCAATTAATATCTATATTATTTACTCTTAATTATTTTTAACTTTTCTTTCATTCGTTTACCTTTCTTCTCTAAAAAAGGCAATGCCAACACAGCTAATTTTGGAAACAAGTAAGTTAGATTCGTTAAAAATCCACTGATCCTAGGTATAGCCTGTTCTATCTTCTTATTAACACATAAATCCAGAATTACTTCAGCAACCTCATCTACAGTGCTTATTTTCTGTGAAAATGTTATATCTGAGACATCATCAATATTACCCATAATAAAGCTAGTATCAATAGGTCCTGGTGAAACTACCGCTATCTTAATATTCTTCGATTGTATTTCATTAGCCAATGAATATGTAAATGCCCTCAATCCAGATTTTGTTGCTGAATATACTGCTGAGCCAGGAACTGGAGTTCTCCCGGCCAAAGAAGCAACGTTAATAATAGCGCTATTTTCTCTCTTCATATAAGGCAAAACCAATCTACTAAGAACAATTGGTGCTTTTAAATTTACATCTATCATTTTCGCCAAATCAAGTGCTTTATTATCCAATACTGCCCCACGTGCATGATTTCCAGCATTATTAATCAAAATATCAATGTGAGAAAACTCTGAGACAACTCTTTCAACCAAATCTAGACAATCGCTATAATTTGAGACATCCATCGAGACTGTCCTTATATGGTTATAACCCTTTAATTGATTAGCCAACAACTCAAGATTTCTTTTATTTCTTGCAACAAGAATTAAATTTGCACTTTTTTTTGCAAAATGGCGTGCAGTTGCTTCGCCCACACCTGCTGATGCTCCAGTGATAATAACAGTTTGACTTAAGAGATCTTG
>JAYZHY010000219.1:0-5086 GCA_036166115.1 Pseudomonadota bacterium
ATTAAGGTGGCAGCCCCTTTGCCACCTCTGAACTGATGCCAGACAGGCCATACATGCCCCATAACGGCTGCACTAGCACAACACAAAACTAGAGCCTCATGACCGATTTGAAATTCGTTTACAGTTAGCGGGAGGGTCCATTGAGGAATAAAAGAAACAGCTACAATTCCTTTTCCAACGTCAATAATAACTACCCCAAGAGCAAATAAAAAACCTTGGGTTCGCAATGCATTGGTGCCGCCTGCATTACCACTGCCCACATCACGAATATCTACGTTACCGCTTAACTTTCCTATAGTTAAAGCACCCATTATTGAGCCGATAAGGTAACTGAATAAAAATTTTACGCCTAATTCAAACAAAAATAACCTCTTAATTTAAAACAAAGTGTAACATTAAGTCCTCCTAACAAATATAAGGAATAAACCAATAGTCTCTTAAACCGTTCGCTTAGAGCTTAGATAAATAGCAAATAAAACTATAATTACTCCCAAACTTTCTATGAAAATAAAAGATTTTTGAAAAAAAATTGCTTCCCAAATGTAACTCAAAGAAGGCTGAAGTAATAATACAATACCCACTTCTGCAGCATGTACCTTAACAAGGGCACTCGCAATAAGTATTCCTCCAATTGCGTGCGAAGCAACGCCATATAAGAGTAAGATTAGAAGATCATAGGAAGATGGTATCAAAAGTGACTCACCTTCAAAAATAACAGAAAACCCAAGAAAAATTGAAACCAGCAATGACATTACTGCGATCTCTCTTATCGGCATAGCGTAAGAAGAATGAACTTGAGCTTGGCGCATCAATAATAAATATCCTGAATAGCTTATTGCGGTCAAAAATCCAAAGATGACACCAATCTGAAAATCAGAACTCAAAGCGTCCCAATCAAAACCTACTGCCATAATCAAACCAATCACTGCTATCGGGACAGCCATTATCTGTGTATGACTGGGTTGTTCTTTATAGATTAATACTCCAGCAGCCATCATGAAAAATACCTGCATATTAGCAAGCAATGTTCCCAATCCAGGCCCAATATAAAGAACACTTCTATGCCAAAACCATAAATCTGCAGCAAAGAAAGCGGCTGAAGCTATTATGGCTATCCAAGTTGCATAAATGAAATTAAATCTGCGCCCACTAATCAAAACAAAAAAAGTCAATACAATGCCACCAATAAATACACGATAAAAACCACTGACCGTAGGTGAAACATTAGCTAAGCCAACAAAAATGGGCGAAAAGCTGATTAAGAATGCACCAACAAATAAACGTAATCTCGGGGTTAATAGGAACTGCATGAAATTCATAGCTATTTAGTTGATTTGATAACGGAATCGATAAGCTTTAAAGTCAGGCATTTTGCAGAACCTCCCGCCTTTATAAATTCTGAAAGATCAATCTCAATCACCTCAAATCCAAGCTGATTAAGCTTACTCTTTAAATTATCAGAAGCTTTATTCACTATGATTTTGTCATCAATGTTAACGGCATTGCAGGCAAAATTTCCGGCATCCTGCGTATCAACAATAATTCTCCTGTTTGTAGGGATGCGTGTTTCTATTGCGATCCTTGAGACATAATCAAAGGCTGGTGGATGATACATGACCAAACCTCCAGTTAAAGGACAAAAACAGGTATCAATGTGATAAAAACGCTCATCGACCAACCTTATTGGTACGACTTCAACTTCAAAAAATTTAGCTATCTCTTTATGCGACTCAATTTCAGTTCGAAAACCATACCCCGTCCAGAGCCATGGGCCCCCTCGATCAAAAAGACAATCACCGCCGCCCTCAAAACCGATCTTTTCGTCGAGATCTAATAATTGGTATCCATTGTTCTTGAACCAAGATTTGAAATAAGACTCTTCCGGCCGCCTTTCGTGCGGAACAAAATGACTGGCAATAGCTTTATTTTCAGATACCACACCAGCATTCGCTGTAAAGACCATATCGGGCAAATTTGGTTGTGGTTCTATAACTTCAATGTCAGCGAATTTGGCGATGGTATCCTTCAAAGACTCCCATTGCATATATGCTTTATTTCTATCCGGCGGTTCTGTTAGACCAGACATCCAAGGATTAATAATGTATTCCACCGAAAAATAATCAGGTGGACACATCAGAATTTTATTCCGAAACTCATTCATAATAATCTCATTCTTGAGGTAAAAATATCTCAGCCATCATACAGCGAACGCTTCCACCTGCTGATGCTTCAATATTATCTATTGGTGATGAAATGATTCTGCAAAATTTACTAATGGCACTATGTTGATCATCGGTCAATGCGTTTTCTGCCGAACGTGACATCAGCATCAGTTTTTCTCCGGAATTGGAGATAACCTCCAATACATTGCCTGAAAAAGATTGCATTTGATCTAAGGTAATTTTTATTACCTCGTAATTTGAAGATTCAAGATTTTGTAAAACATGCATTCGATCTGCACGAGATTGTATTGCATCTTCACAGAGCACTGCAATTTTCTCGCCCAAGCTCATTATCACATTTGTATGATATATCTGTGAATCAGATGAATCTCTGGCGTCAAAAGAAATGATCGCATAATTCATTTTTTTAGAAAAATCCGATAATGCCATTTCATTGGTTCTAGAGGAGATACAGGCGTATGCAATTTTATTAATATGATCTAGAATCATGCTGCCTGTACCCTCAAGATATCTAGATTGGTTTTCATGATGCGTTAAATCAATGACCCGCTTAATTAAAAATCCAAAATCATCTTTCAAAGATTCGATAATATCCAAACGTCTTTCTGTTCTTCTGTTTTTAGCCTCCATAGGGTATAAAACCACCGTGCCATCCGAATGAAAAGAAACCCAATTATTTGGAAATACTGAGTCTGGTGTTGGTGGCTCCGGTGTATCATCAAACAAAATAACATCAACTCCAACTTCCTCAAGTTTAGTAACCAAAGCATCAAATTCCTTCAGTGCGCATGCATGAAGTTGCTCTTCAGATAATGATGACTTGCCTTGGAATTTGTTAGATTGAGCGGTTTGTGGATTACTGAAAAATCGATGCGGCCTTATCATTAGAACAGAAGATGCAAGTTGGCTATTTAATCTGAAAGTCATCTACTACCTCACTTATATTTCAAATATTCTAACAAGAGTCACAACCATATAACAGATCAGAAACCATTACTCTCATTCGACTATTATTTAAAAGATATTTTGGGTAAAAAAAACCCCGCAGAAGCGGGGTTTTAATCATTGGACGTTTACTTTATTCAAGCGTCATCCAATTATTTCTTAGATCATTAACTATTAGAAGCTAATTTGACCTCGTACGTAGTAGTAAGTACCTTGCCAATCTTGAATAGAATCAGATCGGTATGTACGTCCACAACATGATCCATCACCTTCGTCAACATCTGGCATTGTGTCAAAGACATTGTTAACACCAAGTGTTAAACGATATGTCTCAGACAAATCCCAAGATACGTCTGCATCCCACTGAGTAACACGACCGTATTCTACGATGTCGTCAGCAGTTAGCGAACCTGACTTAGAGTTCTTGTAAGGACCATAGAGATTACCACGAACGCTGACAGTAACGTCATTATTCATAGTGTGACGAGCAGAAACATTCATACGATATTCTGGATCGCCATTCTCGTTGTCGTGCTTAGATTCGTCGTTAATGAAGTATACAGGCGAAGCTGCGGTACCTCTGTTAACACGATCTTTAACCTTAGTATCGTTCCAGTTACCTGCAGCTGAAAGGACAGTATTACCACCTGACCAATCCATGTTGTAGGTAGCAACCAAATCAATACCGCTTGTCTCAGTTGTCAAGTCATTAGTAAAGTAACTAACTTGAGCAATATCAGATTGGAACGGAATTCCAGCTGCAGTCAAAGCGTCTTGAACAGCAGTTGTAATCGCGAAATCTGAAGACAATACGATACGATCTTGCAACTCAACGAAGTAGTAATCAAGAGTAACTACGAGGTTTTCTGAAGGTGTAGCACTTAAACCTAAAGTAAACTGTGTAGAAGTCTCAGCATCTAATGGCTTCGCACCTAAGTACGCAGTCAATGGATTTGTTGCTGGGAAAATACCCTCTGCTACTGGTTGACCATTTGGATCAATACGTGTTGACACGTTCTTAGTAGAGATCTGACCTGGAGTCGGTGCACGGAAACCCGTACCAGCTGATGCACGAACTGTCATGTTATCACTGATAGTGTAACGTGAAGCAATCTTCGCGCTGAAGTTATCTCCGAAATCAGAGAAGTCCTCATAACGACCGGCTACGTTAACCAAAAACTCATCAGTAACGTCAACTTCAAAGTCAACATAGACAGCTGCGGAATCACGCGAATACTTACCTGTGTAAGCAGCTGGGTAACCTGGGAAGCCGTTTGAACCCACTGGAAGTGCGTTAAAGATTGGATCTTTAGCATTACACTGTGTTCCAGGAGTAGGAGCTAAACCAGGAATATAGCAACCTGCAGCACGAGTTTCGCCGTCAAGCGCCGCTTCTGCAGCTGTTACATCAAAGTTATGCGGATCTTGTGCGGCATATGGTCCGATAGTCCAAGAAGGTGTATCACCTTTTGTAATTTCGTAACCTTCTTCACGCCACTCAAGTCCAAACGCAACGTTCATGTCGTTTGCCATACCCACATCAAACTCTTTTGAAAAGTCCGCATTGAAAGCAACTTCATCATTGATGAGGTTACCAGGACGGAAAGTTTGAGGTGATGCAGCACCCATTGAAGGGTTAATGGTGTTATCTAAGATGTAACGGATTTCGTTCTCACCGTAGCGAGTAGCAAAATCGTAGTTCCATCCATTGTAATCACCACGGATACCAGCAGTTAAACCTTCATCAATTACGTTACCGTGGAATCGAGGTGTAAATCCACCAGGATAACGGTCACGTGGGTTGAAGATTCTACCAGTTTCATCACGACTTAATTTGAACTGTGAAATACCAGGACGACGATGGTAGAAAGAACCGTCTGCGTTAGTGTCTGAGTAGTTAAAGAAAGCATACGCTTCAGAAGAATCTGAAAGTGTAACGCCTGAGTTAACAAATACTC
>JAYZHY010000220.1:0-4865 GCA_036166115.1 Pseudomonadota bacterium
ACAATAAGCGGGCATATTATTCATAAAGAAATTAGCGAAATGTTCGGCAGCAATAACTATAATTGCCTCGGCTTTGGTTTCAACAATATCAAGCCTTTGTTGCTCAAGGGCAGCATAAAATTCATCGCGTTTTTCGGTATTTTCAACCATATGAGCTCTTCCTGTAATCCCTGGAGCATGACTAAGCACACCCGTGTATACCAAACTCATCGATCATCCTCCTCAGTGGTAAAACTTTTTCCTCCGCCAGTCATAGCATAAACTCCATCTCTTACAGCGCCATGATCATTAATGCCTTCACGCATCTTGTCAAGATAATCAAACCATTCAACACCCAAGAAAGCAGCGTAATGCATTAGAATTTGCCCGTTAACCCCAAGCACATAAAGTAAACCAATATCCCCCTCTCTTAAGGCATCACTTTCTTCCTCAGTAAGGGTATATTTTGAAATCAAGACATCAATATCTTCTTTATATTGGGTTTGAATCGATTCATCTCGATTTAATTCATACAAAAATTTCTGAAGGTTATAAAGGCTCATTATTTCCCCAATTTTGGAACAGAGTGTGTACCAAGTGCTGAGCATATATTTTTTGTTTCCATATAAAAATCAAAACTGTAGTCTCCTCCGTCTCGCCCTATCCCGCTGGCTTTCATGCCACCGAAAGGTGATGGTAGATGCCTGTTATTTTCTGAATTCACCCATATCATGCCAGCATCAAGTTGATGAGACAATCGCAAACTTCGCCCAACATCATTGGTCCAAAGATAAGCGGCAAGCCCATATTCTGAATCATTAGCAATATCCAATGCCTCTTCTTCATCTTTAAAAGAGATAGCACTCAATACCGGCCCAAAGATTTCTTCTTGAGCAATACGCATATTATTTTTAACATCCACGAACAAAGTTGGCTCCACATAATTACCTGCTTCATCAACCGGACAAGTTTTGCCGCCAACTGCAATATTTGCTCCCTCTTGTTTTGCAAGGTCAAAATAACTACAAACTTTTTCAAAATGCTGAGTATGAATCAGAGGGCCAATCTCAGTTTCCGGATGAAGTGGATGCCCAACTTTAAGTTTGTTTACTCTTTCAATTAATTTTTGAATAAATTCCTCCTGAATTGATTCCTGAATTAACAGTCTACTTGATGATGTACATCTTTCACCATTCAAGCTGTAGATCATAAAAACAACGGCATCAAGCGCTCTATCAAGGTCCGCATCATCGAAAACTATAACTGGATTCTTGCCGCCTAATTCAAAATGAACACGCTTTAAAGTCGGTGCACCTTGTTGCATTATTGTTCTTCCGGTTGATGAGTCACCTACAAAAGCAAGTGCTTTTATGTCAGGGTGTTCAGTAATAAGTTTACCCGCTTCGGCTCCTGAACCATGAACACAATTTAGCACTCCCTCAGGCAGTCCTGCTTCATGAGCAATTTCAGCAAGCATCATTCCAGTGTAAGGAGAAAACGCTGCTGGTTTATGCACAACAGTACAACCAGAAGCTAATGCTGGTGCAATTTTCCAAGTGGATAACATAAATGGGGTGTTCCAAGGAGTAATCACTCCAACAGGTCCAATAGGTTGTCGAATTGAATAATTTAGATGCTCATCCGCAGGCATTGATTTACCATCTCTAGCTGTTGGCGCCATATCCGCAAAGAAACGAAAATTTGCCGCCCCTCGAATTGCTGCTTTACTCATAAAGCGAATGGCTTGCCCTGAATCAACACTTTCAACAAGTGCAATGTTTCTGGCATTTTTCTCGATAGCATCAGCTACTTTATGGAGAATTTTCTTACGCTCTTTACCAGAAATATTCCGCCAGGTCTCAAATGCTTGAGTTGCAGCATGGCAAGCAGCGTTTACATCTTCTGAGTTACCTGAAACAACACTGCCTATAACAGAATTATTTGCAGGCGCTATACTTTCAAAAGTGTTACCTGATTTACTATTACAATGCTTTCCATTAATAAAATGCGGTAACGTTCCTTGGGTAAATCGCTTAATAAGGTTTTCTGAATCTTTTATATTTGTTTCATAGTCATAGGTCATAACTGATCCTCAATTCTTTTTGCCATGTGGTCACGAATATTACTCTCTTTCCATCTTAGATTTGCATCCAATTCTTGTATTTCAAAAGATAAGGCAATCGGCTCAGATTGTGAGAATGCATCGAAAAATTGTGTGAGCGATTCAAATAACCGTTGCCCTGCTTCTTTCTTTATTTCTGCAGATCTACCTGGAGCAATTCTAAGTGTTGTATTCACAAAGGTATTAGAAGAGTGGCCATCAGCAATTAAAAAATGTTGTCTAGCAACAGCTCTTGTCCTTAAACCTCCCAAAGGAAGCGCATCAATAGATGCAGCAGTATCATGCATAACTCGCACCAAATCTGATACATCAACCCGCTCTTCAATGTTGGCTGAATATTCAATTGTTAAATGAGGCATTCTTTTAATCACCATTATTTGAATTAATTTAACATGTTAAGTATACTGTAATACAAAAGAACGTCAAGAACAAAGTAATAATGATTATTCAAGGAAAACTTCATGACAAAATTAGATGCAATAAAAGGCTCCATACCACCAATTATTACTCCAATAAAAGATGGTCAAGTTGACTATTCGACCTATGCGAGATTAATTGAATACCAAATAGATAATGGATCACATGGCATCCTCGTTAACGGTACCACTGCCGAACCATCAACTTTAAGTGTTGAAGAGCGGAATAAGCTTATTGATGTTGCAATGGAAACCACAAACGGAAAGTTGCCAGTTATTGCCGGCACTGGCTCTCAGTCATTCTTTGAAACAGAAGCACTTACAAAGCATGCAATTAATGCTGGTGTTGATGCTTTATTAATTGTAACTCCATACTACATCAAACCCCCACAAAGAGGATTGATCGATTACTATCTGAATATAACCAAGAAAACTGAAATTCCATGGATGATTTATCATATTCCAGGCAGAACGGCCGTCAGTGTGACCTTGGATTCAATGAAGGAGCTTCAGGAAAAATCGCCAAGCTTTATTGGAATGAAGCATGCGGTCAATGATTTAGGATTTGTAACTGAGTGCTTCTCGGCTTTGGGTAATGATTTTAAGGTCTTTGTTGGTCTTGAAGAATTATCATTTCCAATGATGAGTATAGGTGCATGCGGTCTAATGAATGCTGTAGGTAATTTAAGACCAAAGATTTTATCTGAAATGTGTGAAGCTATTTGGGAAAATGATATGAAAAAAGGTAAAAAACTGCATCAGGCATTACTGGAAATAAATCAGGCTGTTTTTTATGATACCAATCCCATCCCAATAAAATACATGATGAAAAAACTAAATATTATGCCGAGTAATGAACATCGTTTACCAATGACACCTGCTACACCAGAATTAGAAAAACGTTTAGATGGAGTTCTTTCTCGAAGCGGACTACTAGAAGGATAGATGCATGAAATTCCTAAGCTTTAAACACAAACAAAGAGTCAGTTTTGGTGTTGTCAAAGATCAAGAAATAATTGATTTAGGTGCCAAAAATCCTGACATTAATGATCTAAGAGAAGCGATCAGACAAGACCGTCTGACTGAACTAAAAGATCAGGCAAACTCACTTGCACCAGAATATTCGCTAAAAGAAATAGAATTCTTACCCACCATACCAAACCCTGAGAAAATTATATGTATAGGCGTCAATTACGCTGATCGAAATGCAGAGTATAAGGATGGATCGAAACCACCCAAGTATCCCAGCGTATTCATGCGAACCAGAGAGTCATTAGTTGGTCATCAACAAAACATTATGGACCCTCCAGAATCCGATCAACTCGATTATGAAGGGGAAATAGTTTTAGTAATCGGTAAGAATGGTCGTAGAGTTCCTATTGAAAAAGCATCTCAACATGTGGCTGGAATCACTTGCATGAATGAAGGCTCAGTTCGAGATTACCTACGTCATGCAAAGTTTAACGTCACGCAAGGAAAAAATTTCGAGAAATCAGGTTCACTTGGACCTTGGATGGTTACTCCAGATGAACTTGATCCATTCTCTACACTTGAAGTCAAAACCATGGTAAACGGAGAATTAAGGCAAAATGACACAACAGATCATTTAATGTTTCCTTTTGCTTATCTCATTAGCTACTTATCAACTTTCTATCACCTAAAAGCAGGCGATATTATCGCAACCGGAACCCCTAATGGCGCAGGTGCGCGATTTGATCCTCCTAAATATCTGAAGAATGGAGATTTGGTTGAAGTAGAAGTACCGGGTATAGGTATTTTATCCAATAAAATTGTCACTGAGAAATCCTAACCATCTTGAAGAACAGCACAAGAAAATCAGTCAACATAAGAAGCTTTAATCAATCATTACCAATGCAGTTGCTTAAAGCTCGTGAAGCGGCAATGTCTAGATTCCGTCCAATGTTAAGAAATCATGATCTAACGGAACAGAGATGGCGTGTTATTAGAGCAATCTACGAACACGAAAATATTGATGCAAGTGAATTAGCACAAAAGAGTTTCTTGTTATCACCAAGCCTAACCAGAATCTTAAAATATCTGGAAAATGAAAATATTGTGAAAAGAACGGGTGATGCAAAAGATCTTAGACGTTCTGTTTTCAGTTTAACAAAAAAAGGCAAGCAAATTATTGCGAAAGTAGCACCTGAAACCGAATCATTATACAGAGAAATAGAATTATTATTTGGGGTAAAAGAATTCGATGAAATCCTTTCATTGCTGGAAAATTTTTCCCACAAAATAGATAAAAAATAATGACCTTTATGCTTGATTGAGTAACTCATGCACCCTATCCATCATGTCATCTTTATTGTAAAGATCGAAATAAA
>JAYZHY010000221.1:0-7763 GCA_036166115.1 Pseudomonadota bacterium
AGACAATCTGACCTAAAGAGTCTGGCGCCAATCGATCAATAAGTATAATGTTATTGGGTTTATTGCCTGCAAAAATCTGATTATACTGACTGTCTTTTGAGCCATCCATCAAAGCCTCGCTCTGTGCTAGGCAATTAGCATAATTATAGTTATCATTTTTATTGCCCAAATCGCTAACGGGCAAAATAAAGTCAATGGGAATACATTGCGTACCTTGATGGAGCAATTGGTAATATGAATGTTGTGCATTGGATCCAGATCCACCCCAAATAACCGCTCCAGTATCTACTTTTGTTTTGGTGCCGTCAAAACGAACATTCTTTCCTAGTGACTCCATATGTAACTGTTGTGTATAGGCTGAAAAATGCTTTAATCTTGTATTGTATGTAAGTATGGCTTGTGTGTTAAAACCAAAGAAATTCGCATTCAAAACTGCCATCATGGCTAGCATCATTGGCATATTTTCTTCTAACTTATTGTGCCTAAAATGCAAATCCATCCTTCTGGCACCTTCTAAAAATTTATAGAAATTTTTCATGCCAACCACACACGCCAAAGAAAGACCCATTGCTGAAGTTACAGAGAATCTGCCTCCAACCCAATCTGAGATATTAAACTGGTAATCAGCTTGAATGCCAAATTCCTGCATTGCTTCTTTATTGCTAGATATTCCTACAAAATGATTTTTGATTGAACGTTTGCCAAATTGATCCTCTATGATTTTACGAGCTTTTTGTGCATTATCGCTTGTCTCTATAGTTGTGAAAGTTTTTGAACAGACAACAAACAATGCTTCCTCTAGATCAAGTTTGGATAATAAATTTTGAAGCTCTACGCCATCTCCATTAGAAACGCTATGATAACTTAAGTCATCCACCCAATAATCTTGCAAGGCATGCACTGCCATACTTGTGCCCAACTCAGACCCACCAATTCCAATATTACTTATATTTTTGATTTTCTTGCCGGTGCACCCTGAAACTTCTCCATCATGAAGTTTTGACACAAAATGATCCATTTTCTCTAAAGTTGCCCAAATATCGCTAACACCGTCTACGTCGAGTGCAATTTGATCGGATAATTTGGATCGCAATGCCACATGCAAAACTGGACGATCTTCAGAAGTATTAATACAGTAACCTTCGAACATTTCTTGAATTGATTCAACCAGACGTGCTTGCTTAATTAACTGATTAAAGATTTTTATTGTTTTGCTATTAAATATATTCTTCGAATAGTCCAGATAAAGATTGCCGGCTTCAATGTTGTACTTATCAGCTCTACTGGAATCCGATTTAAATAGTGATGAAAGGGTTTTGTTTTTTAAATCTTTCTTGCAATGAGATTTTAATGATTTCCATGCATCTAAATCAGTAGGATAGCGTGCACTTAATTTCTTTGAAGGCATAACTATTACTTAACCTGAAAAATAATAATTTTACCACCAAAACTTTGAGATTTAATTTCTCAAAGAAGTGGCGGAATAAATTAAATTATATTTTAACCATGGAGTGGTTGGGCGTAGTAATCGAAGAAAAGGTACATAATTACTGTACAAATTACCAAAGTTAATAACATAACTGGTAGTCCCTTTTGGGCCCATTTAAGTGGTGTAATCGCCATGCCTGGATTACCTGTTGTTTTAGCCAGTTTCTCAGAAACCGTGACAATGTATACATTCGCCGTTGAACCAATATGCGTTCCATTTCCACCCATCCCCACACCGAGTGCCAGGCACCAGCATAGTGCAGCGATATTTACGCCTATAGTTTCTAACGAAGCTATTATTGGAATCATGGCTGCAGTAAATGGAATATTATCGATAGCCGCTGACATAATAGCCGCTACCCACATCAATGCGATACAAGTAATCATGAAATTTTCCTGGATTACATCACCCGTGACAGGATCAATCAAAAATGGAATTAAGTATTGGCCAAGGTATTCAAGAAACATACTTCCTTCTACACCACCTACAATCATAAACAATGCCACAAAGAACATTAGTAGCGGTATCTCATGAGTCATATTATGCATTACATCTTCAAACTCAATCTCCTTGGCAAGAATTGTTAATAGTATTAAACCAGTTCCAGCTACCATCCATGGTTCCCAATGAATGACGTTGTGAATCATGAAAAATATTACCATTAACCCTAAAACCGTAAGAGATTTATTCCAAAGCCCTTTATCTTTATAAGGAATCGAATCTTCAAATTTACCTTCTGGCACAATTGCCAACTCATCTTTAAATAAATATTTCATGAATACTAATGTTGCTATCCATGCCACAAAGACAATTGGAAACATTTTGTAAGCAAAAGGCATAAATGCAATATCAAATGCAGAACCAATCATTAAATTAGGAGGATCTCCAACTAGAGTCGCGACACCTCCTGTATCAGATAACAATGCCGCAGCCATTAGATAGGGTATTGCTGTTACCCTCATTTTTTGACAAATCAAAACAATCAGTGGCCCAAAAATAACCACAGTAGTCACGTTGTCCAGTAACAATGAAATGACCGTTACAGCGGTTCCTATCAAAGCCAGCAACATATACTGCCTGCCTTTCGCAATTTTACCAATATTGGCGGCAAGTACTTCAAAACCACCAGAATTAATCATTATCGCAACGACTGCCATCATAGAACCAAGCAGAAAGACTACATTCCAATCTACCGCCTCAAAAGCACCTTCTGGAGAATAAAACCCATATGATTGACCAACTACAAGCATTACTGCTGCACCAAGCATTGCTACTTTTACCCGATGAAATCCATGTATAGTTTCCGTGAATATTCCTATAAAACTCAGAGCCAAAATAATTCCTGACACCATCATTCCTTGATCCATTTCTAGCATATGCATTGCTTCCATTAATCTCTCTCCATTTTTTTTAGTCGATTCAGATAAATATATATTTTGAATTATATTGTATTAAAAAAGAGGCGCTTTTTACAGTAAAAGAAGACTTACTTTCTTGATTTTTCAGTCCATAAACAGCTGCCATTCTCTTCCATATTACTTAAGAAAGTTTCATGCGCTTCTAATTCTGAAGCATTCGCCTGTATCACTTTTAATGACAAATCATTGTTAGTCCTAATATTATTTTTTTTGCTTTTTTGAATATTGGATACTTGCTCAAGATCAAGAGTTTCTTGTCCTCCAGTCATTGCCAAATAAACTTTTGCTAATAATTCGGCATCAATCAAGGCGCCATGCACTTGCCTCATTGATCGATCAATTTCATAACGATTGCACAAAGCATCAAGACTATTTTTTTTGCCGGGATGCATTCCTCTAGCCATCTTTAATGTGTCTAAAATCATCGCGTAACTTTCAATCGATGATTCACCCTGGTCAGCCAAAGATAATTCATTATTTAAAAAGCCAAGATCAAATTTGGCATTGTGAATAATTAACTCTGAATCAGAGATGAACTTTAAAAATTCATCAACAACATCTTTAAACAAAGGCTCACCCTTAAGCTTATCCAGAGTCAATCCATGCACTCTCGCTGCACCCTCGTCAATATCTCGTTCTGGATTCAAGTAACAATGATATTCTCGACCAGTAATCCTGCGATTGTCCATTTCGATACATCCAATCTCGATGACTCTGTGACCATCAGTAAAGTCTATTCCTGTTGTTTCTGTATCTAACGCAATTTGCCTCATTAGGAGATTACCTATAATTTACCTAAATTAATTCATCAATACCTTTGTTTGCTAATGCATCCGCCTCTTCGTTTCCTGGATTACCTGTATGACCTCGAACCCATTGCCAATTAATATTATGACTACTTATGCTTTGGTCCAGTAATTGCCATAAATCTTGGTTTTTCACTGGTTTCTTATTTGCAGTTCTCCATCCCCGTTCCTTCCAATTTGGCAGCCATTTATTTACTCCATCCATTACATATTTTGAGTCTGTATACAATGTTATGTCACATTCTGATCTTATAGCGCTCAGGGCTTCTATGATTGCCTGCATTTCCATTCTATTGTTAGTGGTTTGATGCTCACCACCATATATTGACTTCTTAGAATCATTGTAAATCAACAATACACCCCACCCACCAGGACCTGGATTGCCCCGACATGCTCCATCTGTATAGATATCGACTTTTTTCATTTATAATCTTATCAATTAACTAATAATAGGTAATATTCATTAACCCAAAAATGATGTATTTATTCAACGTAATGATTGTAATTAATTTGAACAAGAATACCACTCACTTATCTTAATAAGTAAGAAATATTCTCATGAAAAAGAAAAAAACAAACAAAACTCTCTGTATATTCACTTTTATTCTTTGTCAGATGAGTATCCAGTATACCCAAGCACAAAATCAAACCTCAATCTTTGATGAAGGAACAGATGCAAGCATAAATGAACGCTTGCCTGCATATTCAAAATCATTAGAAAAATTCCCATATCACAACTCTAACAATCTACCGCTTAACTTACCTGAACCTTCTAGAGATCTTATTCAAAAATTACGAAAAGACTTCTCGTTGGAATTTGATATCAATCGTCGTATTGAATCTGAGATCAATTTTATCAAGAGAAATAAGAACTATATGCAGCAAGTTCTAATTCGTTCAAGACCATTTTTATCTTATATTGTTTCAGAATTAAAAAAACGGGAAATGCCCTTAGAGCTTGCATTGCTCCCAATTGTTGAAAGTGCATTCGATCCTTTTGCTTATTCTTACGGTCAAGCAGCAGGTTTATGGCAACTAATACCTGGAACCGCAACAAGATTTGGAGTAAAACAAAATTGGTGGTTTGATGGGCGAAGAGACGTTATCAGCTCAACCGACGCAGCATTAGATTACCTTACTTACCTACACAAATTCATGACAGGGAATTGGTTACTCGCAATTGCTGCATATAATGCAGGTGAAGGTAACATTGACAAAGCAATCAAGAAAAACAAAAAAACATCAAAGCCAACAACATTTTGGAATCTTGATGTTTCTAAGCAGACCAGTGCTTATGTGCCGAGACTTTTGGCTTTGGTTCAAATCGTAAAAGACCCAAAGAAATATAACATTGAACTTCCTTTTGTTTCCAATGAAATACAATTTCAAATCGTTGATACTAACTCACAGATAGATTTATCTATTGCTGCTGAACTTGCAGAGATAGAATTAAATGAGTTATATATTCTCAATGCTGGGTATAACCGATGGGCAACAAGCCCAAGTGGTCCACATAGATTATTAATACCAACGCATAAGACAGAGATTTTCAAGAACGCATTAGCCTCTCTCCCAGAAGATCAAAAAGTTAAATGGAAGCGACATCAAGTTTCCTATGGAGAAACACTCTCTGAAATAGCACTTAAATACAACACAACGGCATTACAGATAAAATTATCCAATGACTTAAGTTCAAACATAATTCAAGCAGATTCATATCTAATGATCCCTGTTTCAAATAAAAGTTTACAAAGCTACAAAAAAAGTAAAGATCAGCGAAGAATTTCAAAACAAAATCAAATTAGAACAGGTCAACGTATTGAACATATCATCAATAGAGGTGAAAGCTTATGGCTCATCGGAAGACGTTATAAAGTTGATATTAAATCCCTTGCCTCCTGGAATAACATGTCACCAAAAGATACATTATCAATCGGTGAGAAACTGATAATATGGTCTGACCAACCCTCAATCGAAACAAAGCCTGTTACCCGAAAACTAAACTACTCAGTAAAAAATGGAGATTCGCTCTATCTAATTGCAAAAAAATTCAGGGTCACCATTGTTGATTTAGCAAGATGGAATAATCTAGACCAAAAAAATATCTTAAAACCGGGTCAAAAATTAATTCTCCATATTGATGTTAGAAATCAATCCAGTTAATTGCCTTTATTTTTTTTCACATCTAGTATTAGCTATATAAATTAATTCAAAAGGAAATCAAATGGGTTTCATGAAAGGAAAAAGAGCTCTAATTGTCGGTTTGGCTAGCAAACGCTCAATTGCTTGGGGTATTGCTCAAGCATTCGCTAGAGAAGGTGCAGAATTGGCTTTTACCTATCAAAATGAAAAACTAAAACCACGCGTTGAAGGAATGGCAGCAGAATTGAACTCAACTATCACTTTCCCACTTGATGTCGCCAATGACAATGAGATTGAAGCAGTTTTGCCGTCAATTAAAAGACATTGGGATAATTTAAATATACTCGTACATTCGATAGGCTTTGCACCTAGAGACCAGCTATCAGGAACTTATGTTGAGAGCGTAACCCGAGAAGGCTTTCAAATTGCCCATGATATCTCAAGTTACAGTTTAGCTGCACTCGCCAAGGCAACATTTCCAATTATGCAAGATCAAGATAGTGCGATTCTAACACTCTCGTATCTTGGAGCTGTAAGAGCCATTCCAAATTACAATGTCATGGGATTAGCCAAGGCCAGTCTCGAAGCAAACGTTCGATTCTTAGCTGCTGATCTAGGGCAAAAGGGTATCCGTGTAAATGGAGTCTCAGCTGGAGCAATAAAAACACTGGCAGCTGCTGGTATTTCTGATTTCAGAAAAATGCTCAGTCATATGAAAAAAACTTCTCCGCTTAGAAGAAACGTAACACCTGATGATGTTGGCAATGCAGCGGCTTTTCTGTGTTCAGATTTAGCTGCCGGTATAACTGGTGAGATTCTTTATGTTGATGGAGGGTTTAATACTATCGGAATGCATTTAGAGGAAAACAACTAGCACAATTAAGTCGCTAAATTAGTCTCCTCCCCTTCAAGTCTCGCTACAATTGCAGCGCAACATGCATCACCAAAGATATTGACACTTGTTCTAGCCATGTCGAGCACTCTATCAAAAACCAATAAAACTCCAATAGCCTCCATTGGCAATCCTACAGCACCAAGAATAACAGCAATAGCTACTAGTGAAGCAGATGGTACCCCTGCTACTCCAATTGAAGTCAATAACGCTATGAATACGATAGAAAATTGTACACTAAAGGTTAAATCTAACCCATACGCTTGAGCCAAAAACATTGCAGCCGCACATTCATATAAGGCGGTACCATTCATGTTAACAGTCGCTCCAAGCGGTAATACGAAACTAGAAATTTTATTTGATACTCCAACATTCTCTTTGACACAATCCATTGTAATAGGGAGTGTTGCTGATGAAGATGCCGTGGAAAAAGCTGTTAACATAGCTGGCGCCATAGCTGTAAAGAACTTATAAGGAGAGAGGTGCCCAATAAATTTCAATAAAAACGGCAGCACAATCAATATATGAAACAAAAGGGCAATCACAACGGTAGAGGCAAACAACGCTAAGGGGCCAACAGCATTGAATCCAGCTTCAGCAACAACAGTTGCAACTAGACCATATACACCAATTGGTGCAAATTTCATGATCCATTCTGTCATCTTCATGATAACTTTAAACACGCTATCCCAGAAAGACAATAATGATTCTGATTTTTCATTTGGTAGCTTAGTCATAAAATAACCAAACAAAAATGCAAAGAAAATAACACCTAATATTTGACCGTCAGCTGCTGCTTTAAATATATTTGGCGGCACCATAGAAAGAAAAACTTTTGCTATGTCACCAGGCCCTCTTCCTTCTGCAACATTGGCAATTTTCTCACCAGATTGATCTAAGGCCAACATTTCTCCAACAGGCTCTCCATTGAGGTATCCTGGGTTAACAATATTGATCAATACCAAACCCACCAATATAGCAGTGAGTGTTGTGGTTATGTAAAATAAGAGAGTCTT
>JAYZHY010000222.1:0-6012 GCA_036166115.1 Pseudomonadota bacterium
GGTTGCGTAACCGAAAATACATTGGCATGGTTTTTGCCATCGCTATGGCTTGGCAAGGTTCATTTATCTATATTCTGTCTACTTACTTTCGCGATTATTACTTCGAAGACGTCTTCCTTTTGCGTAATGAAATTGAAGGAAGTACTGGCTATATATTTCTGACTGCCATGGTATTCACATCATTTAAATTTGGCAGTAGATACTTTACGAGTCAACAATGGAAGATCATCCACAAGAGTGGCGTTTACTTTTTATGGGCTTACGCTTATAGCGTGTATTGGTGGGCACTTTTTTATTACCCTGACCCCATATTATTTGAACATATCTTTTATTGGCTTGGTTTCTTAGCTTTTGTTTTGAGAATCTTCGCGTGGGGGAAAAAGCGTACACTCCAATCTACAGACAGAATTAACCCAATATCTCAAATCTTTGGTTATATCTTTATAGCAACCGGATTTATAGTAGCCTATTCCGGGCTTAATTGGAGAATACCAGTATCCAATTTCTTATTATCACCTTCTTGGTCTGCAGAGTTAGAACTTTGGTTGCCGTACTGGCCATTTGAACCTTTCTTTTCATTGTTCATTATTGGTTTTGGTGTAATGATTATGACGTCAAAGAAAGCAGAAATAGGCATCCATTAAGTCTTTACTTATCACTAATCTCAGCTAATGATAGAGCTAATGTAGATTTATACTGATTTTTGGTATCGTTGAGCAATCGATTGTACATAAAAGCAAATAGCTTGCTAACAGAAAGAATTCCGTAAAACTCATTTGAAAAATAATAATCCTGATTGAATGTGTAATTCTCTAAAACTTGATTACCATAAAACGTTCCGTCAAATGAATTGTAATCGAATGACACACGAAAATTACTATACACAGCAAAATTAAACAATCTTCCTTCATCATCTATATTGTCAGAAATACTATAATTTCTTTCCTTTTGGTGATTGTAAATTTCTAAAAGTTTGCTTTTTAATTCTTTGTTTTTGATTAACTCAAATGAGCCAGAAGAAATTAATTCAGTGAATATCCCATCCTCTGGGAAAAAAGAAATGGCAATATTAATACTGACCAATCTCTCCAAAACCTCTAAATCAGAATACACTTGATGCTGTTTATCAATATCTTGTTGTATTTCAGTAATTGACTTTTGAGAATCATTAAGAATCTCCTGAACATGCTCTATCTGAGCTAAATCTTTCTCTAGTGCACGATTAAGATCCGCCAAGAGTTCATTCTTTATCACAATATTCTCTCTTTCGGTTCTTATTTCTTCAATGTAAAAAGAAAATAGAATGCCAATTAT
Source organism: Pseudomonadota bacterium (assembly GCA_036166115.1). Taxonomy (GTDB): domain Bacteria; phylum Pseudomonadota; class Gammaproteobacteria; order Steroidobacterales; family Woeseiaceae; genus SP4260. Next base: position 1,315 of record JAYZHY010000222.1, read on the forward strand.
TATTACAGTGGCTTCAATTGTATATCTAAGCATTTAAACTCCCTTTTAAGTTCATTGAGCGTTGCTTTTAAAATACAGACCAATAATCTTATCTGATATCTCTGTTGCATCAATTCTTTCATTATTACAAAAAACCACCACTGAAAATCTTAACTCTTCAAATCTTGAATAGTTCGCCGTATACCCAACCCAAGAACCTGAATGAGACCATCTTTTTTGACCGTTTTTATAATCAAAGTTTTGTGCGAAAGCGTAAGTATCTTCATCTCGGTATATTTTGTTGTTTCGTCTACTCGTAATAGCCGACTCTTTGTAGAAATTTTGCTCCATAGTTTCAATTAAATCAGTTCTTTTTTTACCCAGCTTGTTCTGATAAAAATTTTGATCCCATTTAATAAAATCATTTATTGTTGTGTACACGCCGCCATCACCTACATTACTCAGATTAGTCATATTGATCTCATATTCATTAGGATGATTCTCTCTCGGTGAATAAGCGTCAGTTCTATTTTTGACGATCAAATTAACATTATCATTAAAGAAAGAATCTGACATCTCCAAAGGCCCGAAAATATTTTTATCTGAAAATTCACGTAAAGTCATATTACTGATATTTTCAATAACCTGACCTAGAAGACCATAACCGAGATTGCTATACCAAAATTTGGTTTCTGGTTTCATGATCAAAGGTAAAGTTTTAAATAGCGAGTATATTTCATCGTTTGACATATAATCCTGATTCCCCCATCTGAATTCTTGATCTATAGCATTGAGGAAGCGGCCTGGATAATCGCTATACTCGTAATCACCTAGACCGCTAAAATGATGAATCAAATGTCTGATAGTTACATTTTCTTGATACTCAATGAGATCAGGTATGTGTTTTTTTACTGGATCGTCAAATGACAAATACCCGCTCTCCCTTAATAAAGCTAAAGACATAGCAGTAAATTGTTTGCTTATTGAGCCAATGCGAAATACTGAATCGGGAGTCAGTTTAATATCATGCTCAATATTTGCCATGCCATAGCCAGCTTTGTGTAAAAATTCATTATTTTCTATCACACCAACTGCACACGCTGGTTCTCTTTCAAGATTGATATGATCAAAGATAAGATCAATTTTTTTCGAGAAATCACTTTGTTTTGCCCCAGCTATAGAAAAACAAAATAATACAATGAGAATAAAGATTGGTTTTTTCATTGCAACGTCTGATTAACTTATAAGTTCAGCAACTGTCCATTCTGGGGTGCAGTTCGTGTAATTTTTAATGTCTTCACGCAAAGGTATTACATCATCGCTTCTGCGAAAAGCATTGAAGTCATCAACATCAGATTTCGACTCAACCGTTAACACAAAAATTCCAGGAGAGCATACCTCTGTTTCGTTCATCATCACACAAGCATCAAATTCAGCATGCATATTGATGTAGTTAACTTGATCTTTGAGTAACTTCTTAGCTAACGGAATATGATGGGAAACATAATATTCTTTGTCAAAATACATATCATCCCTAGGTATATAAGTTGCTCGGATTGTAAACATTCAATTTAGCTCCTGATTTAGCGATGCTTTTAACACAGCCTCAGCAATCACCAAATCTTGAATGGCAACACCCGTTAAATCTGCCACAGTTATCTCGCTGTCTGCTGTTCTTCCTGTTTTAGTTTTATCGAATAATTGACCTATTTCTATAAGCCGAGATTTATTGATCACATCATGTTTAATGGCTTGATGGATTTCGCCTCTAAGTAAATTTTGCTCAATGCTGTCTGCTACAATTACATCAGCGTTAGCAAGGATTCGATAATCAAGTTAGCATTTTTCGAGAGTGTCTGAACCAACAGCCGTAATATGTGTTCCCGGTTGAATCCAGTCGGATTGAATAATTGGTTCTTTAGAAGATGTGGTGGTTATTATCAATCTTGACTCTCCGACCGATGAACTCAGGTCAGATATAACATTAAGTTCAACATCAAGGTCAGACAAATCGTTCTTTGCATCATTTGCTTTATCGGTATCTCTTCCCCATATATACAATTTCTTAATAGGCATCAAATCACATAAAAATTTAGCCTGATACCTAGCCTGAACTCCCGTTCCAACGATTAAAGCATCCTCAATATTCTTGCATGCTAATTCCTTTGAAATAATTGCACCTGCAATGCCAGTTCGAATATCAGTTAAATTTGCATCGTCAATTAAAATGGCTTCTGTTTGTCCTGTGGATAAATTAAACAACAACATCATACCTTGGACAGGTTTAATACCTAATTCCTTGTTACCAGAAAAACCAGAAGCAATTTTTACTACATAGTATTCACCACCTTTAATGTAACCATACTTGATATGAACATCGCCAGGCGGGTCATCCATAACTAATTCGCCCACTGGTGGTATCTCTGATAACCCTTGAGAATATTTTATAAATCCTTCTTTCATGGGTTCAAAAACACTGATTTTTTTCAATAACGGTTGTATTTGCTGCCAATTTAAAATAATAGGACTCATAACTCTTTTCTCTTAAGCGTTGACCACTTTTGGTAATACCTGCGTAAAAACTTCCATTTCTTCAGTAGTTCCCATGGTAACTCGAGCCCAATTCTTTCTTGGGGGGAAGGATCTTGCAGTATCAACTCCGTTTTTTCTCATCATTCTTCTGAATTTCTCATGTGGCATCTTAGGATCAAGAAAAACAAAATTACCCATTCCTTGGGCATAGTCAAGCCCAAGTTGATCGCATAAATTAAAAACAAGTTCACGTCCTTCTTTAGCTTTTCCACGGCAATAAATTTGAAATTCAGATTGTTTTAAACTGGCTGATGCAGCGTGAACAGCTAATGGCCCAATAAACTTACACATCTTATGACTGGTAATATTTTTTGAAACGGCTGGCGAAGCTACGCTATAACCTATTCTCATTCCTGCTAAGCCATGTATCTTTGAAAATGTTCTGGTGACGATGACATTATTCCCTTTCTTAACAAAATCAGTCATTGTGTCGCGCTCAAAATTATCTGTAAACTCTAGATAAGCTTCATCTATTAACACCATCAAGCCTTTTGGCACTGATGCACAAAAATCTCTAAGCTCAGACGAATCAACCATTGTTCCTGTTGGGTTATTTGGATTGCATATATAAATCAATCCTGTTTCATCAGATATTTGAGTGTGAAGCGCCTTTAAATCAAATTTCAATCTTTTATCAAGAGGTACAAATAAAGTTTTTCTACCTATACCAGAAGTAAATTGAGGTATGGCTCCATAACTTTGATCGGCAGTCAGCACGTGTTTAACTGAATCGGTGTAGGCAAGAATGGAGGCACACAATACTTCAGATGATCCTGCCCCTAAGACTATATAATCAGTAGATACATTTTCATGTTCTGCAATTTGCTTGACTAATTCTTTTTGTGTTGCGTAATAATAGCGATTCGCCTTATAAAGGTTATTACTTAATATTTCCTTAACAACTGATGATGGGCCATAAGGATTTTCATTGCCAGATAAGTCAACCAATTGATTTGCACGAGCACTCTTAGCAAAAGCCAAGCGAGCGTCTAGATTATTAGTTGCTAAGCCCACTGCACTCAATCCACTCATTTTCATTAATTCACGCCTATTAATACTCATTTGGCTCTCCAACTTGTTTTTTTCTGATTTATATGTAGCTTAGCATATAGAACATCATTAATTATTCTGATAAATAGTTGAGACTGAGTATGGTAAAAGAAAAAATTTACGCAAAATTAGGTGCTTTAGCTTACATAATATGGGGGATACTGCACATCCAAGTGTCTCGATTAGTATTCTCTTTAGGTGGCACGCTTGAGCCCGGAATAATCCAAGGACGAGTGAATCAAGATGCATTTAATTTAATGTTTTTCGCTTTATTTGCCATAACCATTGCAATTTGGTTGAACTGGAAGAACAGTCGTCTGGGTTACTGGCTTAACTTAGTAGTAATTAGTGCAGCGGATATCGGTTTTATCGTTTATGTATTGCTACCTGGTTACGTCCCTATTAATCCAGGGATATTTGGACCAATACTCTGGCTAATCGCTATTATCTTTTCGACGCTGGGTATTAAAAATAAGAAGAATAAAACTTTCTAGTTACAATTTTGCTTCTTCCACTTGCCATGAAAACCCATCGGGTACTGTGCAATTAAAGGGTTTCACTTCCTCGCCTGGCACCCAAGCCATATATCCGCTTAGAAGAACAGGCTCCAAGAAGATTGCAGGGTCAACTGCGACTATTTCCCAATCAAGTCGAGTTTCATCTTCACTTAAACGATAACGCTCAGAGAGTTTTAAATTGCCACTTTGAGGTGTACCCAAATCATCAAAATATGGATAAGTAATATTATTCGTTTCTACAGTCAATTCATCCCCGTCCCACTTACCTTTCGAATAACCCAAAGGTGATGATTCGTTACTTTCATTATTTGAATTACTGTTCATGTGAATTATTCGTATGGCATCGTTTAATTCAAAGTGCATGACAATATTTCCTTCTTCAGCATAAAATCTCATGGGGTATGGATTGTCCATGAGGTTGGGCATGCCTGCAGGCACACATTGTAACGCTGGATCGTCGACCAACGGGTTGTACCGTTTTATGGCTTCCTTGGCAGAATCAGTTAACGGCCAAGGAGCTACACCTAAACCTTGGTCAGTCCCAGGAACTTTTCGCGGC
>JAYZHY010000223.1:0-2654 GCA_036166115.1 Pseudomonadota bacterium
TAAATATTTAATTTTTATCCGATCAATAAATACACGAAATCTTCAATCATGGTCTAAATCTTCTTTGTATACCTGTCTCTTCGAGAATTTTTCCGGAGATTTCCTCAATTGATAGTTCGGTTGTATCGATAAATTTTATCGCGTTTTTCTTGAACAGCTTCTCTGCTTCACGGACTTCGTAACTTATCTGTTTTATAGATGAGTAATTACCGATTGAGCGACGTTCTTTTCTTATCTGTCGGAGTCTATCTGGTGCTATGGTTAAACCAAATAACTTCCGGCGAAACTCATTCAATGAGGCAGGTATTAATCCTTTTTCCAATTCATGCTCAGTTAAAGGAAAATTTGCAGCATAAACACCATATTGCATAGCCAGATAAAGGCAGGTAGGTGTTTTTCCAGAGCGAGATACGCCAACTAATATAATATCTGCTTTATCGTAATGCTTTGTTATCCCTCCATCATCATTGGATAATGCAAAATTAGTTGCCTCAATCCTATCCATATAGTTTTTGGTGTCACTCATGCCATGCGCTAAACCACTCTTACTTGCAGATTTTTGTTTCAGTTCTTGCTCTAACGGTTCAATAAAAACATCAAAAATATCTAAATGGAGACCGTTAATTTGTCTAACAATCGTACGTAATTCTTCTCTTACAAGGGTTGAAAAGATAATAGGTTTTGAAGAAGTCTCAGTAATAGCGGAATTAATCTTTAAAACCACCTCTTTTGCCTTGTCTTCGCTGTCTATAAATGGCAAAGTCACCTGTTGAAAATCTTCATCATCGAACTGTGTAATTAGACTGTGCCCAAGAGTCTCAGCAGTTACACCAGTTTGATCGGAAAGAAAATATATGAAACGCACGTTAAAACACAACCTCATTTTTTTAAATTAATAATAGTATTGTCTAATTACCAACTTATTAACTCAAGAAAAATATGACAAAAAAATACATAAAGAAATTAAATGAAATCAACATAGAAGATATTGAGCTTGTTGGAGGTAAAAATGCATCCCTAGGGGAAATGATAGGCAATTTAACTAACTTAGGCATAAAGGTCCCTGATGGTTTTGCTACTACATCAGATGCATACAGAGATTTTATAGAGCACAATAATTTAGGAAGCAGAATCAATAAAGCTTTAGAGAATCTAGATATTAAAAATATCAATGATTTAACAAAAACCGGCAAGCAAGTAAGAGATTGGATTCTTGAAAGCGAACTTCCAGAAAAACTGGTGGCTGAGATTAAATCAGAATGGAATGAAATGTCCAATAACAAGGATATAGCTGTAGCTATTAGATCATCTGCAACTGCCGAAGACTTACCTGATGCATCCTTTGCCGGACAACAGGAAACATACTTAAATATCAAAGGTTTTGATAATATAATTAAAGCTTTACATAATGTATTTGCCTCTCTGTACACAGATAGAGCAATAGCTTATCGAATTCATCAGGGGTTTGATCATTCACTTGTAGCTTTATCGGTTGGCATTCAACATATGGTAAGAAGTGATATCGGTGCATCAGGCGTAATGTTTACATTAGACACAGAATCGGGTTTTCGAGATGCAATCTTCATCACTTCATCCTACGGTCTTGGCGAGACAGTGGTTCAAGGTTCAGTTAACCCTGATGAGTTTTATGTATACAAAGAGGCTTTAAAAAAGAACAAGCATCCTATCCTAAGAAAAACATTGGGCGATAAATCTGTAAAAATGATACTGGGGAAAAGCAACTCTCTAGGAAAGACAGTTGAAATAATTGATGTAGATAAAGATGAATCAAAACAATTTTCAATAAATGATGATGACATAACCGAACTTGCTCAATCGGCTTTATTAATTGAAGAACATTATGGAAGACCAATGGATATAGAATGGGGTAAAGATGGTTCTGACGGTAAAATATATATACTTCAAGCTCGACCCGAGACAGTTCAGAGTAGAAGTGGAAATACCATCAACCGATATACCCTGAAAGCCCATTCTTCGATTCTGGCCTCAGGAAGAAGTATCGGTCAAAAAATAGGCTCAGGAACAGCTAAAATAATTCACAATATAAATGAAATGCATCGCATTCAAGATGGAGATGTTTTGATATCAGATATGACGGACCCGGATTGGGAGCCTGTAATGAAAAAAGCCTCCGCCATCGTTACTAATCGTGGCGGTAGAACTTGTCACGCTGCAATTATTGCAAGAGAGCTTGGTATTCCAGCAGTTGTTGGCTGCAATAATGCCACAAAATCAATATCTGACGGAGAATCAGTGACGGTTAGTTGTGCAGAAGGTGATGAAGGCTTTATTTATGAGGGTGTTTTAGAGTTTGAAGAGCAACACATTAAAGTTGATTCGCTGCCTGAAATTCCAGTAAAAATTATGATGAATGTGGGCAATCCAGATCGAGCGTTTAGTTTTTCGTCCATTCCAAATCACGGTGTTGGATTAGCGCGACTTGAGTTTATCATCAATCGTATGGTAGGTATTCATCCTAAAGCGTTGCTTCAATACGATAAGATGGATAAAGATATTCAATCAATCATTGATGAACAAATGGCTGGTTACGATGATCCAATAGGATTCTTCATTACTAAATTATCTGAAGGTATAGGAACTATTGCAGCAGCATTTTCACCAAAACCTGTAAT
>JAYZHY010000224.1:0-4683 GCA_036166115.1 Pseudomonadota bacterium
GTCCTTACATTGCCTAACTAAGAAAACCTTTTGAAGCTCTACAAGGGTTTCTCTAACTGCTGTTACATTAGGGTAAGGGCCAAAATATTCACCTTTCTCCAATCTGTCTTTCCTTTTAAATTCAACTCGTGGGTATTCATGATTGCGGGATATATAAATATACGGATAACTTTTATCATCTCTTAAAACGACATTGTATGTTGGCTTGTTTTTCTTTATTAAGGTGTATTCCAACACCAAAGCTTCTGTTTCAGTATTTGTGACAGTAAAATCGATACTGCAAACTTTTGTCATCAAGAGTGCTGATTTTGGATCACTCAATTTTGATTGAAAATAATGCGGTATTCGTTTCTTTAAATCCTTGGCTTTACCAACATATAAAACATTATCTTTTTTACCAAGCATCCTATAAATACCTGGCTTTGAAGGTAAACTTCGCAAAAATTTTTGTGGTGATTTCATTATGTTTAATTGCACGATTGATTTATTTGATTGCGTAGTTTTTAAGACTTTTCATGTGTTACATTTATATCAGTATAATTGAAAAATTTTAACATGATATTCTCGAGAACAATCCATGCCATTAATATTATTTAATAAGCCATTTGGAGTTATCAGTCAATTTAGCGGCAACAAAAAAAATCTATCAGAGTTTATTGTAAATAAATCAGTTTACCCTGCTGGAAGACTGGACAAAAAAAGTGAGGGACTTATTTTGCTAACCAATGATGGAAAACTACAGGCACGGATCACTGAACCAGCGTTTAAATTAAAAAAGCATTATTGGGTACAAGTTGAAGGTGCAGTATTAAAAAGCGATATTGATAAATTAAAAAAAGGCTTACAACTCAAAGATGGATTAGCAATTGCTATTGAGGCTTCAATAATTGATCAACCTAAACCAATTTGGAAAAGAAACCCACCTATAAGAGACAGAAAGAATATAACTACCACTTGGATAAACATGGTAATTACGGAAGGTAAAAATCACCAAATTCGTAGAATGACCGCATCTATTAACCTTCCAACACTAAGACTTATTCGTTATCAAATTGGACCGTGGGAAATTAATTCAATTAAGCTTGGAGAAAATATATCAATATCAAGAAAAAAAGCATGGTCAATGCTTAAAAAACTAGATTAATGGCTTTTTTTCTCGAGCCCTGCAATACCAAGAGCGATCTCCATGGCTTGTTCATAATTTAATCTGGGGTCTACTGAAGATTTATATGCCGTGGCCAAGTCATCATCACTTAAACCTCGAGCTCCTCCTGTACATTCTGTCACATTTTCTCCGGTTAATTCTAAATGCACGCCACCCAAGTATGTTCCCATTTTCTTGTGCACTTTAAACGCTGAGGCCAACTCAGAAATTATTTTATCAAAACGTCTTGTCTTGGTGCCATTTGATGTGGATTCAGTATTGCCATGCATTGGATCGCAAACCCAAAGTACTGGTGATTTTGTGGCTTCCACAGCGTCAATTAATTTTGGAAGATTTGCCTCGATATCATCGGATCCAAATCTATGAATTAATGTAATTTTTCCAGGTATATTAAGTGGATTAAGCGTTTTAATAAGCTCTTGGAGCCATTGTGCTGTCATTCCATTGCCGATCTTAATACCCATCGGATTCGCTACACCGCGAAAATATTCAACATGAGCGCCATCTAATTCAGCAGTACGCATGCCAATCCAAGGAAAATGTGTGGTTAGGTTATACCAATTATCAGTCCTTTCTATAAAACGTGTTTGAGATTGTTCGTAGTGCAAATGCAACCCTTCATGCGCCGCATAAATCTCAGCTTTCTGGGAAAGGAAAAGTGGTCTTCCTGATGTTGACTCAATAAAATCAATAGACTCGGTAATTGTTTTAATTATCTCATGATAGCGATCAGCCATTTTAGAATGCCCCAACCAATCTAAATCCCAGTACTCAGGATGATGCAGGTCAACAAAACCCCCGTCTATTAGAGATCTTACAAAATTCATCGTTAAAGCAGCTCTCTCATAACCTCTAAGAATTAAGTTGGGGTCAGGCACACGGTCATCACTCGTAAAAGGACTGCGATTTATAATGTCACCACGATAACTGGGGAGCTCTTCACCATTTCGTGATTCGATATCAGCAGATCTTGGTTTTGCATATTGGCCGGCCATTCTGCCTATTCTGACGACGGGTTTTTTTAGTCCATACTGTATAACAGTACTCATTTGTAGCAATATTTTTAATTTAGCTACAATACTTTCTGAAGTGCAATCTGAAAAACTTTCAGCACAATCACCACCTTGAAGAACAAATACCTCACCTTTTTGCGCTGATGCTATATGCTCTCTAAGTTTATCCACTTCCCATGATGTCACTATGGGTGGTAATTTTTTCAAATCTGAAACAGCTGCATCTAATTTATCCTGATCAGGATAATTAGCTTGCTGAGATGCTTCCATGTTTTGCCACGAAGTCGGATCCCAATTATCTTTTTTGTTTGTTTGTGTCACAAAATTACCTAAATATTTTTTATCTGAGAGAGATTGTGCATGTGTAAAGATACGATTGCAATCAAAAGCTTACAAGCAAAACATGAAATTTATATTAAATTCTAACATTATCAAAAGACATCATAAAAAAATTCCAAAAAAAAACACTACTGGAAACAGAATAAAAGGATAGGCAAAATACATAATAATAAATCTTAATTCACCCTGATACTTGATATCTTTAGGAGCTTATTTTGAAAGAAATACTTGAAAAATTGAATCTAAATTCAATTAATCCAGGCAGCTGGTCAGGAGATACTGCCCTTCAATCGGATAATGAAAAATTAATTGAATCAATTAATCCTTCTACAAAAGAAGTGATTGCATCAGTTAAAAACACCACAAATGAAGAATACGAACAAGTTCTATCCAATGCCAATGAAGCATTTAAAGAATGGCGAAAAATCCCAGCTCCAGTTCGTGGCGATGCAGTAAGACGAATCGGTGATGCTCTAAGGGAACACAAAGATGCACTTGGAAGTTTAATCAGTATAGAGATGGGGAAAATTAAAGCTGAGGGTGATGGAGAAGTCCAAGAGATGATAGATATGGCTGATCTTGCTGTCGGTCAATCAAGGATGCTCTATGGGGTAACAACTCACTCTGAGAGACCAATGCATAGAATGTATGAACAATGGCACCCTCTTGGAATTGTAGGTATTATCACGGCGTTTAATTTCCCTGTAGCTGTTTGGTCATGGAATGCTTTTATTGCGGCAATATGTGGAAATATTAATATCTGGAAACCTTCACCAAAAACTCCTCTCTGCTCAGTTGCGGTACAAAAAATATGCAATCAAGCTTTAAAAGACCAAGGACTTCCTGAGGTTTTTCATCTCATCAACGATGAATCGAATGTACTGTCCCAAAAACTGATCAATGACGAGCGGATTGATTTACTTTCGTTTACAGGTTCATGTGAAGTAGGTAAAAAAGTTGGGCAACAAGTTGCGGCCAGAATGGGTAAATACCTGCTTGAGCTAGGTGGAAATAACGCAATAATTGTTGATGAGTCAGCAAACTTTGATATCGCCGTTCCAGGCATTGTATTCGGATCAGTCGGAACTGCAGGACAAAGATGTACAACAACCCGAAGAATCCTTGTTCATGAATCTCGAATGGAAGAACTTCAAAAAAAGCTTATCAAAGCTTACAAACAAATACCTGTCGGCAATCCACTTGACCCAAAAACATTAATGGGTCCAATTATTGACGAAAAATCTGTGCAAAATATCGAAAAAGCAATTCAAAGTGTCAAAGATGCCGGAGGAAAAATCCTTTGTGGCGGCAAAAGATTAGGAGATACGGGTCATTATTTTGAGCCTACAATAGCTATTGCCGATAATCATTGGGATATTGTGCAAGATGAAACGTTTGGTCCTTTACTTTATCTTATACCATGCAAATCTTTAAGTGATGCACTACTCAAGCAGAATGACGTCAAACAAGGATTATCTTCTGCTATATTTACTGATAATCTTCAAAACGCTGAAACGTTTCTTTCTAGTCTTGGCTCTGATTGTGGTATTGCAAATGTTAATATAGGGACATCAGGTGCTGAAATTGGTGGTGCATTTGGTGGAGAAAAAGAGACTGGTGGTGGACGAGAGGCTGGCTCAGATGCCTGGAAAGCATACATGAGAAGACAAACGAATACGATCAATTGGGGGGATGAGTTACCACTTGCTCAGGGGGTTAATTTTGACATCTAACTCTTGGGAATTAATGCCTTACATAATGACGAAATAATAGCAGCTGTTGCGCCCCATATTCTATAGCCCTCAAATTGATACTCATACACAGGTATCTTGATTGATTTGATATGATGTAATTTCTTTTTTTTATTATTCGTATCCAAAAAAAATGATAATGGTGCTAAAAAATAACTATCAACTTCTGATGGATCAATAACAATAGACGAATCAGAATCAAGCACGCCAATAACTGGATGAATAAGATAACCTGTTAATGTTGGAACAGACTTTAAAAAACCAATTACCTCAATACGCTCTTTATCTACACCTATTTCTTCATGAGTTTCACGAAACGCCGTGCAAGTAAGACTTTGATCTTCAGGAGCCCATCTTCCACCTGGAAAACAAATTTCACCTGCATGATCATTTAATTTTTCTGAACGTTTAGTTA
>JAYZHY010000225.1:0-6873 GCA_036166115.1 Pseudomonadota bacterium
CCAATTTCTGAATTAATAAACAAGCAATTAAAACCATGGATTGACACAGGTAATTTGGAAAGAGCTCTTGATTTAGGGACAGGAAGTGGCTGTATTGCTATCGCATTAGCTGATGCATTTCCTGGTCTCTTAGTCGATGCTATTGACTGCTCAAAACAAGCATTAGAGGTTGCCACTATTAATGTAGAGCGATATAACATGAGCGCTAGGATTAAACTTATTAAGTCCGATTTTTTTGCCGCGTTCTCGGGTAAAAGACATTCACCTCAATATGATTTGATTTTAAGTAATCCACCATATGTAGATAACAATGAAATTAAGATTATGGCTCCAGAGTTCCATCATGAGCCAATAATTGGTTTGGCCTCGGGAGAAGATGGTTTAGAATCAGTCAGTTCAATATTAAGCGACGCAGGTAAATACTTAAGAAATCATGGCGTATTAATTGTTGAAGTGGGAAACAGTCAACGGGCTCTTGAGAAAAAATATCCTGAATTGCCTTTTGTATGGTTGGAGTTAGAGTTGGGTGGGACAGGTGTTTTTTTATTGACTAAAGAAGATCTTGATAATCATAATAAAGGTTATTGAGGAATTGGTAGGAAATTATGTCAGGTAATACTTTCGGAAAATTATTTACTGTAACTACTTATGGCGAGAGTCATGGAACTGCGCTTGGATGCATTATAGATGGATGTCCTCCGGGCATGCTTTTGTGCGAAGAGGATATACAAGTGGATTTAGACAGGAGGCGACCTGGAAAATCAAAGCATACTACTCAACGTAATGAGCCTGATAAAGTAGAGATTCTTTCAGGAATATTCGAAGGAAAGACTACCGGAACACCAATTGGTTTGATTATTAAGAATAAAGATCAACGCTCTAAAGATTATGGAGACATTAAGGATAAGTTCCGACCTGGCCATGCTGATTATACCTATCAACAAAAATACGGGATACGAGATTATCGGGGGGGCGGCAGATCTTCTGCTAGGGAAACCTCAATGAGGGTAGCTGCTGGCGCAATTGCTCGAAAGTATCTTTACGAAAAATTTGGAATGCAGATTAATGGTTACCTTTCTCAAATTGGATCGCTCGAGTTGAATGCAATTGATTTAGATCAAGTAGATAAAAATCCTTTCTTTTGTGCGGATCCAGAAAAAATAAATGAAATCATTGCTTTAATGGAAGATTTGAAGAGTAAAGGTGATTCAATTGGGGCAAAAATAAGTATTCTGGTTAAAAATGTTCCTGTTGGGCTGGGCGAACCTGTATTTGACAAACTTGAAGCTGATATTGCACATGGTTTGATGAGTATTAATGCCGTGAAAGGTGTTGAATTGGGATCCGGCTTTGCATCGGTAACCCAGAGAGGTAGCGAACATCGGGATACAATGACGAAAAAAGGGTTCACTAAGAATGATTCAGGTGGAACTCTAGGCGGGATATCATCGGGCCAAGAAATTCTTACAAGTATTGCATTGAAACCAACATCAAGCATATCTGTTCCCGGTAAAACGATTGATAAAAAAGGGAAAGACGCCGAGATCATTACAGAGGGTAGGCATGACCCTTGCGTCGGCTTACGTGCTACACCGATTGCTGAGGCAATGATGGCGATAGTGATGATGGATCACTATTTGCGTCACAGAGCACAAAATGCCGATGTAAATTCCCAGACACCGGTCATTGGTTCTAAGTTATAATATATACCCAGAAACAGAGTTAGTTTAAATATATTAAAGGAATAAGAGCATGTTGGATGATGTGAGTTTTGCTGTAGTGGGTGCGACTGGAGCGGTTGGTGAAGTAATGCTAGAGATTTTGGCAGATCGAAATGTTCCCTCAAAAAATATCTACCCTTTGGCCAGTAATCGATCTTTAGGTAAACAGGTTTCTTATGGCAACAGCAAATTAGATGTAATTGATCTAGCAGAATTTGATTTCTCTAAAGTTAAAATTGGCCTGTTTTCTGCGGGCGCATCAGTTTCGAAAGTTTATGCAATTAAAGCAGCTGATGCCGGTTGTATTGTAATTGATAATACCTCTGAATTTCGGTATCAAGACAATATTCCATTGGTTATATCTGAAGTCAATCCAGAGAAGATTGCTGAATACACAAATACTGGAATCATCGCTAATCCTAATTGCTCAACCATGCAAATGTTGGTTGCTCTGAAACCGATTTATGATGCTGTGGGGATAAAAAGGATTAATGTTGCTACTTATCAAGCGGTTTCGGGTGCGGGAAAGGAGATGATCGAAGATCTTGTTCATCAAACATCAGCATTACTAAATGGAAAACCAGTAGAAACTAAAGGTAAATCTAAGCAAATTGCATTTAATGCCATACCGCATATTGATAAATTCTTGGATAACCGGTACACCAAAGAAGAGATGAAAATGGTTTGGGAAACTCAAAAGATTCTAAATGATGAGAATATCTTGGTAAATCCAACTGCAGTCAGGATTCCTGTATTTTATGGGCACTCAGAAGCAGTACATATGGAAACAAAATCTAAAATAACTCAGTCTGAAGTTGTTGATTTAATGAAGAATGCTGAGGGGATTGAGTTAATCGATGGAGTTGAACTTGGTCAATATCCGACTGCGGTTTCTGATGGTTCTGGTACGGATCCAGTATATGTAGGTCGAATCAGAGAGGATATAAGCCACTCGAATGGTATAAATCTATGGGTGGTAGCAGATAATATTCGAAAGGGAGCTGCGCTTAACACAATTCAGATCGCTGAGATATTGGTTAAAGAATATTTGTAAGATATAGTAATTTACGCAAGTAAGACTTAATATCTTAATTTATTTCATGATAATTGATGCCTAAATATTTAATTAGAATTTGGATCTCAATGCTTTTTTTAGCAGTTAATGTACTGCATGCTTTTGAGATTGGAGAGCTTGAGATCCAGTCTCAATTAAATACAAACTTAGAGATTGAGATTCCGGTTATATTGAATCTCAATGAGAGTATTGATGATATTGTTTTTCAGCTTTCTGGCATAGAAACATATCAACTTTATGGAATACAAAGACATGAATTCATTGATGATCTGAAATTATCGGTAATAAAAAAAGAATTATCCGAGGATAGTATTTTCATTAAAATCCAATCCAATCAACCAATTATTCGATCTTCTTTCCTATTGTTGATTGATATTGGTAATAACAATGAGGTAGAAGTCAAAGCATTCCCAGTAGTGCTGCTAGCGCCTAATATTTCAAGGGATTACGCGATACAAAAAGGCGACACTCTTTGGGGGATAGCCTATAAAAATAGACCGGGAGATGATCTAACCATGGATCAGGTGATGATCGCTCTGTATCAAACTAACTTTCATATCTTTAAAGAGAGTATTAATGATATTAAAGAAGGTGTAATACGTATTCCAACCAGAGAATACATCAGTAGGATTTCTCCACTAGAGATTTTCGATGAGGTTCAACTTAAGAATAATCAAGTTAGCAATGGCGATGAAATTGCAGAAATGCAGAGTGAATCAAATCAATATTCAGATATAGGTATTCCAATCTCAACTGAACCGGTTTTCAGGAATGATGACCCAGAAATCATTGATAACAAAGACGATAGTATAGGCATTGATTCCAATATTAAAGTTTCCAAAGTGAATGAATCGTATGACAATTCATCGAATGAAGAAATACAAACTCAAAATGAATTAGTAATTAAGCGCTCTGATCCTGTATCTGACCCTAGAGATCCAGATTCAGAAACCAAATCGTCAAAAGTAAGAGTGATTAATCACAACAAAAGTATCGAGTTTAATAATATTATAAGATTTATTGATGAATTCTGGGCGTTATTAATCTTATCTGCAATCTTGTTGATTTCGGTGCTATTGTTAATTTGGAACAAGTACAACAAAGAAAGAAAAATGGCGATAAATTTAGAAAAATCCATTGCCATGAATGAAGTGGCCACAAAACTTGATCTTGCTCGAGCTTATGTTGATATGGGTGATCCTGATGGTGCATTCGAAATTTTAGAGGAAGTTGTGGTAAACGGAGATCAATCACAACGTCAATTAGCTAAGAAATTACTTGAATCTCTTGGTAGGTAATTTTTTATAGAATTTGATTCGGTAAGAGTATGAGAATAGCAATGGGGGTTGAGTATGATGGCACTGCCTACAATGGTTGGCAGAAGCAAGACATGGGCATTGGCATACAAACAATTATTGAAGACGCTATTTCTAAAATAGCTAATTGTGAAATAAATGTTGTATGCGCGGGACGAACTGATGCAGGAGTGCATGCATTAGGACAGGTTATCCATTTTGATGTTTTGATTGACAGATCAATCTATAGTTGGCAGACAGGGGTCAATAGTCTTTTACCTCCAGATGTAAATGTAAATTGGGCTGAAGTGGTAAGTAATGAATTTCACGCTAGGTTTTCTGCGATTCAAAGGACTTATCAATACCAGATTAACAATAGGAAAGTACGTTCTTCATTGATGAGAAATCGGTATTGGTGGGTACATCAGAATTTAGATGAATTAATAATGCAAAAGGGTGCTGAGGTATTAATTGGTAAGCATGATTTTGCCGCCTTTCAAGCATCTTCCTGTCAAGCTTCGACATCTGAGCGTGAGATCTTTGCTTTGAATATTAATAGAGATTCAGATTTTATCACTGTAACTGTCACAGCGAATGCTTTTTTACAAAAGATGGTTAGGAATCTTGTGGGGTCATTAGTTGAGCTTGGTCAAAAAGAGAGAGATATCCATTGGTTGGAAGAAGTTTTAGAGAGCCGAGATCGTACAACCGGTGGAATAACAGCTCCTGCACATGGACTCACTCTTATTGGGGTAAAATATCCAAATGAATTCAAGATTCCTGAATCTTGATTATCGTGAAATTTTTATATCTTTCGTTTAGAGTATATCTATTATGAGTTGGTTCCAAAAATTAATTCCATCTAGGATAAGCACCTTAAAAAGAAAGAGAAATGTTCCAGAAGGCGTTTGGATTAAGTGCCCAAAATGCGATGCACAATTGTATCGGGCTGAGCTAGAGCGTAATTTAAAAGTTTGTCCAAAATGCAAATTCCACACCAGAATTGGAGCAAGAGATAGATTGGAATGTTTTCTTGATAAAGGCAAAAAACAAGAATTAGCAGAAAATATTGTTGCAATGGATCCATTGAAATTTCGCGATACAAAGAAGTATAGTGACCGAATATCACAAGCACAAAAGAAAACTAATGAAAAAGAAGCTTTAGTCGTAATGGTTGGTAATCTTTTGGGCGAGAAATTGGTAGCTTGTTCTTTTGATTTTGGTTTTTTGGGTGGCTCAATGGGATCAGTTGTAGGGGAACGATTTTGCCAGGCTCTCAATTATTGTATTCAATATAAACTCCCACTAGTCGTATTCTCATGTAGTGGAGGCGCGAGAATGCAAGAGGGTTTGTTTTCATTATTCCAGATGGCAAAAACATCTGCAGCAATAGCGAAATTGAACGAACATAAGATTCCATATATTTCAGTACTGACCGATCCAACCACTGGAGGGGTTTCTGCAAGTCTAGCAATGTTGGGGGATTTAAATATCGCTGAACCTCAAGCATTGATTGGTTTTGCTGGCCCGAGAGTAATTGAGCAAACTGTTCGACAAAAATTACCTGAAGGCTTTCAAAGAAGTGAGTTTCTACTGGAGCATGGAGCAATTGACATGATTGTTGATCGACGTGAAATGAGAGAGAAAATATCAACAATTCTTTTGCAATTACAAAAAAAATCAACCCTGAAAAATTTAGAAAGCTAATAATCAGCAGGGAATTGAATCTCATTGAGAAAGAATCTAGAAGAATGGTTGAAGTGGCAAGAATCCATATCACCTCAAGAAATCGATCTTAATTTGGATCGTGTTAAACGAATATATAATCGAATAAATTTCAAGAGACCTAGAACTATAATTACAGTTGGCGGAACAAATGGCAAGGGCTCTGTGGTTGCTATGATCGAATCTTTATTAGTTACTCAAAGGTTATCAGTAGCATCCTACACCTCTCCACATATGCAGAGATACAATGAGCGTATTAAACTTGACGGCAAACCTGTAGATGATGAAACAATAATTGATGGATTTGAGAAAATTGAAAGAGTTAGAGAGGGTGAGCTTTTGACTTACTTTGAATTTGGGACATTAGCAGCGTTAAGAATTTTCTCAAATTTTAACCTTGATGTCCTGATACTTGAAGTAGGTTTGGGCGGCAGATTAGATGCTGTAAATATTGTTGATTCGGACGGGTGTATTATTACTAATATTGGCATGGATCATACAGATTGGCTAGGTGATAACATTGAAGAGATAGCCAAGGAAAAAGCGGGAATAATAAGGAAAAATAAGCCAATTGTGTTTGGTAGCGATCAATTACCAAAGGCTATTATTAAGCATGCTATAGATGAGGAAGCTGTATTAATCAAGCGAGATCAAGATTTTAATTTTAACCAATTATCCGATAAGAAATGGAATTGGTTTGGATTAAACAATGAAAGATTGATGCTTAATAATCCAAATATAAAAGGTTTACACCAAATTGAAAATGCTGCTGCGGTTCTATCTTTATTTGAAGCGATTCCAGAGTTAACTCTCCCCGAGGAATCCATTGTTAATAAATCTTTTGGTTCAATTAATATTGAAGGAAGGATTGATTTGAAAATTACTTCAAATAAGAATTGGTTGTTTGATGTTGCTCATAACGTGGATAGTATATCTAGGTTAATTGGCTTTATCTCTGAATGTGAATATAAAAGATGTATTGTTGTATTGGGTGTTCTTGCAGATAAGGATATAGTTGAAATAATAAAGTTGCTCACTCCAATTTCTGACCAATGGA